>JALWEC010000216.1 GCA_027036655.1 Melioribacteraceae bacterium | reverse complement strand
GAATTTAATAAAGTCCTGGAATCAATTGCATCCTTTACCCAATCTGAAATTGCCAAAGAAGAAATATTAAACATCAAGCCGTTTTCCTATCAGGATACTGCCGTAAGGCGTGGCGAATTGATTTCAGCCGCTAAACGTCTCCTTATTGAAAGAATTTATCCCCCTGAAACTTTCGGCGTTAATATATACTCGGTATTAGAGAAGAGTAAGATAGGAGGCTACTTATTATCGCCGAAAGAACTTGTAAGCGTTTCCAAACTCCTTTCCGTCTCCCGGAGTTATATTAAGTATTTCACGTCGTCGGAATTTGCGGTCGAGCTGAAAAAAGATTTTGCCGAGATGCTCTACGTCGATCAAGTTCTTGAAAACAGGATAACAAGCGTAATCGATAAGAGCGGAGCCGTTCGCGATAACGCTTCTCCGCGCTTGAGGGAAATACGCCTGATGATTAATGAAAAAAATCAGCAGTTAAAGAGGGAAGCGGAAAGAAAACTGAAGAAGTTAAGCGATGATTCAATTCTTATGGATGAGTATTTAACATTGCGAGACGGACGTTACGTACTGCCCGTCAAGGCGGAGTATAAACGGCAGGTTAAAGGTTTTATCCACTCGGAATCAGCTACGGGACAAACAGTTTATATTGAGCCGGAAGAAATTCTCGGACTAAACAACGAACTTATTTCTCTTTCCTTTGAGGAAAAACGGGAGGTTAACAGAATCCTTGCCGCTCTCACCGAACAAATCGCAGTTAGAAGTCGCGACTTGGTTCTCTCTCTTGAAACACTTGGGAAAATCGAGATGATTTTTGCGTCGGCAAAGTTTTCCGATGAATATGATTGCAGTTTTCCTCAGGTTAATAATGATAAACCCCTTGAGATAATTCAGGGAAAACATCCGGTTTTAATTCAGAGATTAGGAAAGAAAAAAACGGTTCCGCTTAATTTGAATTTTGAGAATAACAAAGTTATTCTTATAACAGGACCAAACGCCGGAGGTAAAACGGTCGTTCTGAAAACCGTGGCGCTCTTGAATTTATTGGTTAAGAGCGGTTTGCACGCGCCGGTTTCTCCCGATTCCAATTTCAAGTTTTACAAAAAAATAATGATTGACATCGGAGACGAGCAATCAATTGAGGAGAACCTAAGCACGTTCAGCTCCCATTTATCGAATATTAATTCAATAATAAATGAAGCGGAGAGCGGAAGTTTGGTTTTATTGGATGAAATCGGAACGGGAACCGACCCCGCCGAAGGAGCTGCGCTTGCCGCCGCCATTTTGCTTGAGCTTTCCGAAAAAGGCGCAGACGTTTTGGCGACAACGCATCACGGCAATCTGAAGGTGCTTGCAAATAACCGTCCGGGATTTCAGAACGCTTCTCTGGAATTTAACGCCGAAAATATCGAGCCGACATTTAAGTTGCATCAGGGAGAGCCGGGAGCAAGCTACGCATTTGAAGTAGCCGAGCGAATCGGGTTAAGCAAAAGTTTATTGGAGCGAGCCAAAGATTATGTTACAACCGATGATTCTAAAATTGAGGAAATGATAATCGATCTGCAGAAGCAGTCGCACTCGCTTTCACAAAAGTTAAAGGCGGCTGAAATTGAAAATGCAAGACTTAAAGGTTTATCGCAGCTTTACGAAAGGAATCTGAAAGAGCTTAAAGCCAAGAAACGAAAAATTATAGAAGAAGCTAAAAGCGACGCGGCGGAATTGATTTCCGACGCAAACAGAAAGATTGAAAAGGCAATTAAAGAAATTAAAGAAAACAAGGGGGAGCGGGAATCGATTAAAAAAGCGAAGTCGGAAATAATCGAGTTTAAGCGGAAGATTGAAAGGCGCGAAGAAGTAAACAGAATAATTAATGAAGAACAATTCAAAAAAGGGGATTGGGTAAAAATCAGAAATACGGCAAGCGTTGGGACTATTGATTCTATTGATGAAAAGAAGAAAACGGCGCTTGTGATTGCCGGCGCACTAAAAATTAACGTTAAACTGAATGAACTTGAGCATACGAAAAAAAATAAATCGCAAGTTCAAAATTTATCCGGAATTGATTATTATTCTAATCTACAATCTTTAAGATTGGATATTCGCGGTAAGAAACCGGAAGAAGCCGAGTTTGAAGTGGTTAGATTTATTGACGACGCTTATGCAAGCAACACCAAAGAGGTGGAAATTCTTCACGGAAAAGGAACCGGCGTTCTTAAACAAACTGTAACGGAAATTTTAAAATCACATAAATTTGTCGAGAGTTTTAACTTCGCAAAAATTGAACTCGGCGGAGAAGGAATAACAATAGTAAAGTTGAAATAATATGAAAATCAAAAAAGTTTTAATCGCAAATCGCGGCGAGATAGCCGTAAGAATTATCAGGGCATGCAAGGAGATGGGAATAACAACGGCGGCGCTTTATTCCGACGCCGACAGAAATGCGCTTCACGTAAAGTTAGCCGACGAAGCTCATTACGCCGGAAATTCTCCGGCTAACGAATCTTACCTTGTCGCCGATAACATTTTGTCCATTGCAAAAAAGATTAACGCAGACGCCATTCACCCGGGCTACGGTTTCCTTTCGGAAAACGCCGACTTTATTAAGAAGTGCGAGGAAAGCGGAATCGTTTTTGTCGGTCCTTCGGCTGAAGCCGTTGAGTTAATGGGAGAAAAGACTTCCGCAAGAACATTAATGAAAAAGCATAACGTGCCGATAGTGCCGGGGACGACCGAACCAATTGACGACATGGACGAGCTTAGACGCATCGCGGATGAAATCGGTTATCCGATTATGCTTAAAGCCGCCGCCGGCGGCGGAGGCAAAGGTATGAGGCGTATTAACGCGCCGGATGAATTAATCGAGAATTATAACCGAGCTAAGAGCGAAGCCGAAAAAGCTTTCGGAAACGGAGCTATTTATCTTGAGAAGTTCATTGAGAATCCCAAACATATAGAGGTGCAGATTATTGCCGACAAGCATGGGAATTACCGGCATGTTTTTGAGCGGGAGTGTTCGGTGCAGAGGCGTCATCAGAAGGTGGTTGAGGAATCTCCTTCAGCCAGCGTTACGCCTGAAATCCGTGAAAAGATTACCGAAGCGGCAATAAATGCGGCAAAGGCTTGCAACTATTACAACGCGGGAACCATTGAGTTTTTAATGGACGCCGATAAGAATTTTTATTTTCTGGAAATGAATACCAGGCTTCAGGTTGAGCATCCCGTTACGGAACTGGTTTCCGGACTTGATTTGGTAAAGGAGCAATTCAGAATTGCGGAAGGTAAGAGAATTTCTTTCGAGCAGAACGATTTGCATCTGAACGGTTCCGCTTTGGAATGCCGCGTTTACGCCGAAGACGTTACAAACAACTACGCTCCTTCAATCGGTAAAATAGAGCTTCACCGTTTGCCTTCCGGTCCCGGCGTTAGGGTAGATACGGGAATCGAGACCGGCTCGGAAGTTTCGGTTTATTATGACCCGATGCTTTCAAAAGTAGTAACTTGGGGCAGAAATCGTGCAGAAGCGATCAACAGAATGCTCCACGTTTTGGAAGAATATAAAATTGCCGGAGTTCGTACAAACATACCGTTATTTAAGTGGATTTTGAAGCATCCGAAATTTGTTGACGGAAGTTTTGATATTAACTTTCTCGATGTTGAACTAACTCCGCTGCTTCCGGATAAATGGATGGACGATTTTGAAAATCTTGACGATGTGGTTGCTTTAATTGCGTCTTATCTTAGGAAGAAAAATAGCGAGTTGCGAGTAACAAAAAATAAAATATCATCTGAAAACAAATGGGTTGAGATAGATGGATAAGTTTATTACGGAAATTAACGGAAAGGTTACAAAAACAGTTGAGATTAAAAATTCCACGGCTGCCGTTGACGGGAACTCAATGGAATATAAAGTTTTATCCGAAGAGAAGAACCAAATTGTTCTTGAGATAAACAGTAATATTTATAACGTTGTCTATTCAAAAAAATCGAACGAGAAGTTTCAGATTGTAGCCAAAGGACAAAATTACGAGGTGGAAGTTTTAACCGAACTGCAGGATAAAGCTAAAAAGTTAAACGCCGAAAGAAGAAAAAACAGCGGGGAGACTTTAATTAAAGCTCCAATGCCCGGACTCGTTTTGCGAATGGAAGTTGAACAGGGTAATGAAGTTGCCGAGGGCACTTCCTTGTTTATCCTTGAAGCGATGAAAATGGAAAATGAAATTAAAAGCGAGATTTCGGGAACGATAAAAGAAGTTAAAGTAAGTCAAGGTGAATCAGTGGAAAAAGGCGCTGTTATTTTGATAATTGAATGATTTGGCGGTTATTTTACATTTAGTTATATTAATTCATTATTTTCTAACATTATAGGAGCAACCATGGTGAAAAAGTCACTAACAATTCTTTCTACCCTCTTATTTTTTGCAGGGTCGCTTTTTGCTAGCGGATTTCAAATCAACGAACATGCAGCGCGAGCGGTTGCAATGGGCGGAGCCTTTACGGGCGTAGCAAATGATGCGTCTGCCGTTTATTTTAATCCTGCCGGGATCACTCAACTTAGCGGAACGAGCGTGTCAACAGGCGTTACTATGATAATGCCGAGCTCTACTTTCAGGGGAGTTTCTCCCGCTGTTACGGAATACAAAATGGAGGACCAAATTTTTACTCCGATTAATTTTTATTTTACGCGTCAGATTTCGCCTAAACTTCACGTTGGTTTCGGTATTAATAATCCGTATGGGTTAGGTTCAAAATGGGACGACAACTGGATTGGTAAATATCTTGCTGTGGAAACGGAAGTCAGAACATTTTACTTCTCCGGTAACGTAGCTTATCAGTTTACAAAGTGTTTTTCAGTTGCGGTAGGTATTAACTATGCTTACGGTGATGTTAAGATTAGAAAGTTTGTTCCCCTTCCTGATCCGTTGTATGGAGATTTTCAACTTACTTTAACCGGAGACGGAACTTCTATCGGTTTTAATGTTGCAGCCTTTTTTAAACCTTCCGATAAATTTTCTTTTGGCTTTTCTTACAGAAGTTCGAACAAATTTGATTTTACAGGAACAGCTAAATCCGAAGATGGTCCGGCTGCTCTATCTTCGCAACTGCCTTCAGGTGATATCACAGCTTCTTTAACAACTCCGATGAACTTTACCGTTGGTTGGGGGTTTTATCCCAACGATAATTTAACAATTTCCGCTGATTTTCAATATGTCGGTTGGTCAAGTTATAGTAAATTAGCTGTTGAGTTTTCAAACCCGAATACGGATGATATTGACGTTCCGAAACAATACAAAAACAGTTGGATTGCAAGAACCGGATTTGAATATAAAATGGATAAATTAGCTCTTAGAGGCGGATTGTTATACGATAAGAATCCTGTTAAGGATGAATTGGTTGATCCGTCACTTCCCGATGCCGACAGAATTGGTTTTAATGCCGGTCTGGGATATAAACTGACAGATAAGATGAGCGTGGATATTTCTTATATGTTCTTAAGATTTGCCGAAAGAACCATCACCGATTCGGAACTGTCTTATACGGCGGGAAATTCTCCTTTTAACGGTGTATATAATTCATATGCACATTTGTTCGGTATCAATTTATCATATAACTTTTAAGGAGGAGAAAAACAGTTATGAAAAAGTTAAATAAATTTTTGATTTTAAGTTTACTTTCGTTTGCCGTACTATTTTACGGTTGCGAAGATAGAAGCGATTTAACTGCTCCCGTCGTTAAAACGGGAAACGCCGATTTTTCAAGATTTGTCGTTGTCGGAAACAGTTTATCCGCAGGATATCAGAATGGAACCCTTTATGAGTCGTCACAGAAATATTCTTTCGGAAAATTAATTGCCGATCAAGTCGGTGCAAAATATGAGCAGCCGATAATCAGCGATCCCGGGACCGGAGGAAGGCTGGAAATTTCCGGTTTTAACGCAGACGGAACTCCGAACATTGTTCGCAATCCGAATAAAGGCGCTCCTACAAATTTGAATTACTCGGCTCCTTATAATAATTTGGGCATTCCGGGCGAATGGCTGCCGGACGCTCTTTCGGCAACCGACTCGAATAGTTGTATTACCGGTCAAGCAGGTTCCCCGAATCCTTACTTTAACCTTGTGTTAAGAGGAATCGGAACTCAAATGCGGCAAGCTCTGATGCAGCATCCTACATTTATTATCTTCTGGTTAGGAAATAACGATATCCTTGCTCATGCGGCAACAGGTGGCGTTGCCCCTTATACTCCTGAAGCTACTTTTGAACTTGTTTACAATATGGCAATGGATTCTTTAGCTACCGATTCGACGGCTAAAGTTGTTGTAGCTAATATTCCTTATGTAACTTCAACGCCTTATTTTACAACGATAGGACCGAAAGTCGGTTTGGCAATTAAACCGTTAGTTGACGATAGTTTGGTAATTGACGATAGTTTATTAGTAGGTGGATTATATTATCAGAAGAGTATAGATGTTGGCGCGGTGCCTGTTACTCAGTTCGCAACTCCGAAAGATCTGATTGCCGGAAATGTTATCCTAACATTAGCGGGTTCCCAGTTTGCAGGAATGATTGGTGATACGACCGGACTTTCCGCGGCATACTATCAAAGCATCGGCATAGACCCGACAGCTGTAGGCGTTGACGTAACGAAACCTTTCGGGCTTCATCCGCAGAATCCGTTCCCGAATCCATATACTTTGGATGGCGACGAATTAGCCAATATTAAGAGTGTGATTGATTCTTATAATGCTACTATCCAAGCTGCAGCGGAATCTCACGGATTTGCTCTGGTTGATATTAACACATTCTTTAACGGTGTCGCATCTTCCGGTTATATCTCCAACGGGATTACTTTTACTTCCGCATACATTTCCGGAAATACTTTTGCTCTTGATGGAGTTCATCCGACAACAAGAGGTTACGGAATAATTGCGAACCAATTTATTATGGAAATTAATAAAGCATTTAACGCTCAAATTCCTCTTGTTGACGTAGCTACTTTGCCGAATTCTATTTTACTTAAGGGCTTTTATCCTCAGAAAGGGATTGTTAACGGATTTCCGCATATCGATCCTTCAATACAATATAAAGTTCAGTTTTAAGAATATTTACTGAATATTTTATTTTTAATTCTCGCTCTACTATTCTATTTTAGTAGGGCGAGTTTATTTTATTATTAATTATTACACAGGCTTATAATGAGAATTATTGTTTCATTCTTATTAATCGGTTTTATGATTATAGGATGTTCCGCGCAAAAGCAAGCGGCAAAAGAAGATAATAATAAAGGTCGTGATGTATATGTTTTCGATCAGATCGGGAGCGGTAATCCTAAGAATGAGAAGAAAACGGAAAAGATAGATTCCGCGTCGGTAGTTCCTCAGGTTGATTCAACGACAATTTCCGATAAAGTTAAAGCCGGAAAAAAGGAAGAAGACAAATCCGTAGAAACGCCTACCATTGAAACTCCTAAATTATATTTTGTTCAATTAGGGGCATTTACAACGCAGGAGAGAGCCGAGGAATTTATTAAACAAGCTGAAGATTTGTTGGATACAAAAACCTTCACAATAACCTTCAGCGATGAAAAAGAATTATTTTTAGTTCAGCTTCCTCCTTACAAGGATAAAAAGGAAGCCGAAAGAGTTAGAAATCGTCTTTGGAAATATGATTTATTCAAAGACGCTTTTATAGTAGAACAATAAATAAATAGGAGGATGAAATGGCTTTTTCGTTAAACAAAGTGATGTTGATAGGAAACTTGGGGGACGACGCCGAAACAAGATTTGTAAACGATAATTTTTCGGTTACCGAATTCAGTTTGGCTACCACAAGAAGTTACAAGAAAAATGAAGAATGGGTTAAGGAAACAACTTGGCACAAAGTTATTAGTTATAACCTTTCCGATTATTACAAAGAACAGCTGAAGAAGGGGAAGAAGTTTTACATCGAGGGAAGAATTCAAAAAAGAAACTATGAAGATAATTCCGGCGTTAAACGTTATGTCGTCGAAATTATTTCGGAATCAATTATTCCTTTGGATTCACGCGACGGAGGATATTCGGGCAGCGCATCATCTTCGAGCGTAAACGACGCTCCCGAGCCGATTGACCCCGGCGTCAAAGACGATTTGCCATTTTAATTGAGTTGTTTAACAATTTAGGACTAACATAATTTTTGGACTCGGATAGTTATTATCAATTATTAATATTATTAATTCTGCTTATTGTCTCTGCGCTTTTTTCCGGCTCGGAGGTCGCTCTTTTCTCGCTCAATAAAGATGATTTGGATAAGGAAAAGTCTAAGAGTAGATTAATTTACAGGTACATTACTTCTTTGATAAATAATCCTCATCGTTTGTTAGTTACAATCTTACTTGGAAATACTTTGGTAAATGTTGCGGCGTCAATAGTTGCCGTAACATTTGCCCTTAATTTTGCACATCAATACAATATTAGTCTTGAGCTTGCTTTTACCGTTCAAATTATAATTCTTACAATTTTAATTATTCTTATTTCCGAAATTACGCCGAAGGTTTGGGCAAGCAAACATCCTTTAAGATTCTCCGAATTGGTCGCAGCGCCGCTGTATTGGACGGCTGTCCTGATTTATCCGATATCGAAAATAATTACCGATTTTCTCAGCTTTTTAATTTCTAAAGTTAAAATAGATAGTTCTAAAACGGTAATCAGAGAAAAAGAGATTGCAGATCTTGCCAACCTTGGCGCGAAGCAGGGAACAATCGAAGAGGAGGAGCAGGATCTTATTCACGGAATCGTTTCTTTCGGAAAAATTTTGGTAAAGGAAATAATGACGCCCCGCGTTGATATAGACGCTATCCCGATTGATTCCAACTTTGACGATTTACTTAAAACAATTACTACTTCCGGCAGAAGTCGTCTTCCTCTTTATGAGGAGGATCTGGACCATATCATCGGAATCATTTACGCCAAGGATTTACTCCGCTTCTTGAAAAATTCAAACCCGGATGAAATATTGAATATCAATAAAATTGCAAGGAAGCCATATTTTGTTCCCGAGAATAAATTAATAAGCGAATTGCTGAAGGAATTTCAGGCTAAAAATCTTCATCTCGGGATTGTAGTCGATGAATACGGAGGAACTTCCGGGCTTGTTTCAATGGAAGATATTCTCGAAGAGATAGTCGGAGAAATTCGGGATGAGTATGATAAAGAGGAAGCGGAATTAACGGACCTCGGAGAGGGAAAATATCTTGCTTACGGAAAACTCCCCATATTGGAATTATCCGAGGAATTGGAGGTTGATTTTACTTCTCCGGAGGACGATTACGAAACTCTGGGCGGATTCATTTTCAACTATGCCGGTACAATTCCCGACCCCGGTTACAGTTTTATCGAGAAGGGATACAAATTTACGGTAAAGACCGTTAAGGACAGAAGAATTGAGCAAGTCTCAATCGAGAAAATCCCGGCGGAAGAATAATGAAGCGCGGCTGTTTTTTCGGGTTTTCTTTTATTATTATTGCTATTGGAATTGCTTTTTACATCGGAGAAAAATATGGTTCGCAGCTTTATGATATTGGACAGCAGAAAGTAAATCAGTTTTATAATGAGCAAGTTCAGACCGAATTGAATAATCTTAACGGACTTGGCGGCGCTTACTCCGATTCCGTAAAGTTTTTTTTATCAAAAAAATTGGAAGAACTGAAAAAGAAACAATTAAAGCTGACCAAAGCCCAGATAAGGAAGCTGAAAGATGAAGCGGCGCGTTTAAGTAAAAAGGCAGAAATAGATTCTATCGATTTTAAAAATTTAGAGAAGATTTTCAAATGAATAAAGAAGCCAAAACGGAAGTAAAAGTCGGCGTAACAATCTTCGCCGCCGTATTGCTTTTTCTAATCGTTATAATGTGGGCAAAAAATTTTTCATTTAATTCCGATTACCAAACCGTAACCGTGAAGTTCCCTAATATTTCGGGGCTTCATATTAAGGATAATGTTTCCGTTAACGGCGTCGTCAAAGGTTACGTCGATGATATTAAAGTAGCGGGAAACGGCGTACTTGTAAAGATGATTTTTACGAGTCCGGTTGATTTAAGAAAGGACGCTTCTTTTTCGATTGTGATGCTCGATTTAATGGGCGGAAAGAAAGTCGAAGTTACTCCCGGTATTTCAGCCGATAAGCTGGATTTGTCTCGAGTCCGGAGCGGGCGGTTCCTCGGCGATATTTCCACTACAATGGCGATGATGACGAATGTGGAATCCGACTTGGTGGATATTATCCACGAAACAAAGTCTGCGATGAAATCACTGAACGAACTCCTCGGTGAGGAAAATTTTTCCGGTAAATTACAGAAAACGTTTGACGAAGTAAATTCCACAATGCTTTTCGTAAGAGAGGCGATTGATAACAACAAAGCCGATGTTGCGAAATTAATTGCGAACAGTTCCGACTTGTCCGATTCGTTAAACGCGTTCTGGCGCAAAAATAACGGCGCGCTGCTTGACGCGGTTAAATCTTCCGCTTCATCAATGGCGTCCGCGGATTCATTGATGAAAAAGATTTCGGCTCTTATAGACGAAACAAAATCACAAAAAAACAACGCGGGGAAATTCCTTTATGATAAGGAGCTTGCGGATAAACTGATTAAGGCTTTGACGCGGCTGAATGAACTTACGGAAATTGTGAATAAACAGCTTAAAAACGAGGGGCTGAATGTTAAAACGCATATTTTTTTAGAATACTCTTATTTTCGTTTCTTTTCAGTTCGGCAAATCTTTCCGGTGCGGAACCTTCTCCGGCGCGGGGAAGAAACGGAATGGTTTCTTCGGCGAGCGATTTGGCTTCGATGGTCGGACTTAAGATTTTGGAAAAAGGGGGAAACGCAATTGACGCCGCCGTTGCCGTTCAGTTTGCTCTCGCGGTAACTTTTCCCGAAGCGGGGAATATCGGCGGAGGCGGGTTTATGGTAATTCATCTCGCAAAAGGAAAAAATACAACTATTGATTTTAGAGAAACCGCTCCATCTTGCGCTCGTAGAGATGTTTATCTTGACGATAACGGAAATGTGATAAATGGAATGAGCACAACCGGTTGGTCAAGCTCGGGCGTGCCCGGAAGCGTGGCGGGAATGCTTTACGCACTCGATAAATACGGTTCTATGACGCTGGACGAAGTTATCTCTCCCGCTATTGAACTTGCCGAAAACGGTTTCCCCCTCAGCTACGATTTGGCGAGAGACATCAATTATTCCTACAACGAGTTTGTTAAATACCCTTCATCCAAAAAGATTTTTACTAATGCCGGTGAGCGTTTTATCGAAGGAGATTATTTTATTCAAACCGATTTGGCTAAAACGTTGCGAGAGATTTTATTGAAAGGAAAAGCCGGATTTTATGACGGCTGGGTTGCGGATTCGATTGTCGCACAGAGCGCGAGAGAAGGCTGGAATATTACAAAAGAAGATTTACGCAATTACTTTCCGGTTGAGCGCAAACCTGTTTACGGCGAGTATAAAGGATTTCAGATTGTTTCGATGGCGCCTCCTTCGTCCGGCGGAATCGCGCTTGTTGAAACTCTGAACATACTGAAAAACTTTAACTTGAATTTGCTCGGCTGGCACGGCGCAGATTATATTTACACTATTGTCGAAGCCCTAAAATATGTTTACGCCGATAGGTCGAAACATCTCGGCGATCCCGATTTTTACAACGTCCCGGCAACCGATTTGCTTTCGCAGAAATATGCGGACGGTATCGCCGAAAAAATAAAGGAAAGAAACGGCTTGGCTAAACCTTCGGATGAAATTTCCCCCGCTGATTTTAAGGATACCGAGAGCGCAGAGACAACGCATTATGTCGTCGCCGATAAATACGGCAATGCCGTCAGTTGCACAACAACAATCAACTCCGCGTTTGGCAATAAGATTGTCGTTAACGGCGCAGGTTTTTTGATGAATAACGAAATGGACGACTTCAGCGCCAAACCGGGTGTTCCCAATCAGTACGGGCTTATAGGGAGCGAAGCAAATTCTATCGCTCCTCATAAAAGAATGCTGAGTTCAATGACCCCGACAATTCTTCTTAAAGATGGAAAATTTTATCTTGCCGCCGGTTCGCCGGGCGGTTCAACTATTATCACAACCGTATTGCAAATAATATTGAACGTTGTTGATTTTAATATGAACATCTCGGAAGCAATAGGAATGCCCAGGTTTCATCATCAGTGGAAACCGGACAGAATCGATTATGAAAAGTATGCGATACTGAAAGAGCAGCGCGAAATACTTTCCCGTAAAGGTGAAAATATCGGGAAGGTTCGCAGTCTCGGGCGAGCGGAAGGAATAATTTATAACGCGGAAAAAAATATTTTTTACGGCGCCACGGACCCGCGCGGATATGGTTTGGCAATAGGGTATTAGGAGAAAGGGAATGGTAGTCGGGATAGGGACTGACATAATTGAAGTAAGTAGAATTAAGAGCGGCATTGATAAACTGGGCGATAAATTTCTGAACAGAATTTTTACCGAAACCGAGATTGAATATTCGATTAAGAAAAAAAGTAAATATTTACATCTCGCGGGAAGG
>JALWEC010000215.1 GCA_027036655.1 Melioribacteraceae bacterium | reverse complement strand
TCCTACGAGTTTGGGTGCAATAAAATTGGGAATGAAAGACAAGTACATCGAATCCGAGATAGAAGGAAGCGAAATTAACACTGATGATATAAAGAGTTTTATTAATATTGGGAGTAAGCTCCGAGGCGAAGAATTAGTGCAAAAATATGGGAGCATACTTAAAGGACGAGCGGATTTACTCGTTTACGGTAGTTTAATCTTGAAAATTGCAGTAGAAAAACTTAAAACCGAAAGAATTAAAGTAAGCGGTCGAGGCGTGAGATACGGCGTATTGATTAAAGAATTGAGAGATAAAGACTTCATTGTTAATAAAGTAATGTAGCGTAATTTATTAATTTACATAATTTTAAGAAATATCAATTGACTTAATTTGTCGCTAAAATATTCATCAATGATCTCAATGGACTTTTTCTGCCCGGGCCATGCGACCAAATTAACAGCTTCATCTTTATTAACCCAGCGAAATTCCGAATGCTCCGCCGAAATCTTAGGGGAATAGGATTTATCTACTTCCGTTACAAAAACGGGAATTGTACAAATCTTATCTTGTTCCGGATTGTAATATGAATTAACGTGCGGAATGCTCCATAAATTATCCGGATATGCTCCCGCTTCTTCAAGTGTTTCCCTAACGGCAGCTTCTACGGCTGTTTCTCCAGGCTCAATATGTCCTGTAATCATCTGCCAAATCTTGGGATATTTCTCGTCATCCGAGCGTTTCATCAACAAATATTTTATTCCGTTTTCGGTTTTTTTAATAACGTGAACCTCAACAAGACACATATCATTATTCATTCGTAACCTAAAATTAAGTTATTTGGATTATAATTTAATTGATTTCCGTTTCTTATCCAATATTCCAATGATACATATTTCCGACATTATCATATTTACTGCATGTTCAATATTAGAAGGCTTTGCTAACCCGGTAATAGTCATTCTGAGTCCCGACAAAGTCGGGAAGAAGAATCTCAGAACCTGCAATTATACCGAATTTAGAGATTTAAAAATACGCTCTCGCTTCAGCGCGCATTGTATGAATAAATTCACCCTGTCCGTATTTTATTCCGGTGTAAACCAAAGTAGATTGCAAGTTTTTGCTTAACTTATAATCAACATTCAGACGAATTGCATAATTTTTTCCAACTCGTTTCCCTTGCGATATTTCCCACGGAACTTTGTAGTCTTCCACATTACTGAGGAGTTCGGTTCGTTCAACCGA
Source organism: Melioribacteraceae bacterium (assembly GCA_027036655.1). Taxonomy (GTDB): domain Bacteria; phylum Bacteroidota; class Ignavibacteria; order Ignavibacteriales; family Melioribacteraceae; genus WGAL01. The sequence goes on along the minus strand of JALWEC010000215.1, from coordinate 2,758 downwards.
AAACCGGATTCTTCCCTTTCCCACAAAGGAAAAATCCAATCGTACGGTTTGCGAATTGTAATTTATCTCAATCGGAACAATGGGGAAAACATCAATTGTTTTTCCAATACCAAACTTGAATCCCAGTTCAAAATTACTGTATGGACGGTAACTGAAATCGGAATCAAGTTCCTCCGTTCGAGCCGTGTGAGAGCGTGAAAAGTTTGTGCCGGAGTTGAGGTTATCGTCCGTAAGCATATAATCGGCTTGGTAACGAATTTCACGCGCAAGCTTTGCGCGGAATCTCAAACTTTTTTCACGCTTAAATCCAAATACCAGTCCGTTGCTGTACTGCCTCAAATATCTTTTTTGCAAGAACCTTCCTCTAACGGAGAGCGAGGAGCTGAATCTGAACAGATAAATATCCTGCTGAAAAATATTTGAGCCGTTAATCGTTGTCGAATCATTCATAAAATAAGGAAGATTAAGAAGGTAGATTTTTTCCGTTTCAGCTATTTTACTTTTCTCGTCAATTCTCAAAAATGTTTCTCCGCTGATGGGAGCAAGAAATGTTTTAGCCAACGATTTATACTTAAAAATCTTGGCGAAATCAAATTTCCATCTTGTGCTTAACTGCAAATTAATTACGGGAAAAAGTTCGTCCGTAGGAATAGAGGTTGCGATGTAATTTCCATTGATGTTGGTTTGTTCAAATTCATTTTCATCAGCAATTCCGTTCGAGTTAATATCTCCGAGATAAATATAATTTCCCGTCCCGACAGGAACCGGAATAAATATTTTCTGAAGTTTGGCGGCTTTTTCGGTGGCGGCATTGTAAAAAAAGTTTCCGGTAATGAATCGTGAAAATAAATTAATTTTTGACAATGAACGAATTAAAATGCTTTCGTTATCGCCAAAACCCGCTTTTTTCCAACTTTCGGTGTATTCTTTTTTTCTAAACGCGAGATTAACGGAAGTGGCGAAGCTGCGTGCTCCCGAAAAAGTTAATCCCAATTCGTGGATACCTGAAAACGACTTTTCTACCAAAACATTGTTTAACGGTTCTTTTTCATTTCTTAAACTGTATTTATACTTTAATTTAAATCCGAAAATATTACCGCTTTCAATAAAAGGGGAAATATCCACGTAGTCATGACTTTCATTAATAAGCGAATCAGCTGATTTTAGGAAATTGTTTTTTTTATCTCTTTCAAACTCAAATCCGGTTTTCAGCTTCCAAATTCTTACCGCGCCGCTTCCCTTCTGATCAAGAAATGAATTTTTAATTCCGTTAGATAGAGATGAAACATAGTTGTTATTAAATTTTATGCTGTATTTATCAATGCCGTCGTATTTAAATCCGAAATTGTATCTGTCGGAGTAGAGCGAATCGGAATATTTAACCAAACCGTAATTCGCAAAGAGTGTAATGTTTTTCTCCGGTTTTACCGAAATAGTAGCTTCCCGTTTTAATTGTCCGGAGTTTTGCGAAGCCGTAATATTATAATCTCGGTTAAATTCAACATTGTCAATTCTCTCTAAAGGTGAAAATTTAGCGTCCACATATCTGTCGGAAAATGTTAAACTCGCTCTTCCCAAGTAAGGGATTTTATCATGCTTCAGTATAACTTCAAAATTTCGTGCAAAACCAAAGTTTTCGGAATCATCCAAAGTGGAGAATTTATTTTTATCATCAAAACTCCCCGCAAATTCACCTTTTAACGATAGCCAATTCGACGGCGAATAGACAAAATTAATATCTCCAGTCTGTTTTTTTTCGGGCATTGGCAAAAATTTAACGGGTAAGTATGAACCTTGCCCTATGCCTACAAAAACATATTGGGCAAAAGAAATCATTTTGTAATCCCCTTTTCCTTCTCCCACAAAAGAAAAAGTAACAAAATATATTGCCGATTCGCTTCCGGGAGCATACATGTATATCGTGTAATCTTTTCCGTCAATCAGAGTATCTCTCTTGGAATAGATACCGTTTCTTCTTCCGGAAGAATCTTCCGGCGCTAATTTTACTCCGCTTACTACGGCTTTATTTATGTCGTTTCCTGCGTTTTTTAATATATTCTTCTCTTCATCGGTAAAAGTAAAATCAATCGGATTGTTCTCGTCGTCATTTTCGGAAAAATATGAGGAGTTCACAATCAGCTTGCTCCCGAATAATCGCGCTGAAGCGGAAGCGGCTTGAAAAGTCCGTTCAAACTTTCTGTCGGTATATTGAAACTCCACATAAATTCTGCTCGCACTTGTTATTAACCTTTTGGCTTTAAAAACAATGGAAGCATTGGAGTAATCGATTGTGTAATCGTTGTTTTCCCCTCTTATCATCTTGATTCCATCAACAAAAACCGCTTCCGTACCGGCAATAACTATAATATTCCTTTCGTTATTTGCTCCGTATAATCTGTATGGACCTTGTACGCCATCCACACCTTGAAAATTGTTGGAAGTAAATTTTCCGCGCTGAGATGCAAAAGCCGCAAAGCCCTTGTAATCTTTATAGCCAAATTCCCCTTTTACGCCCTGCAGCTTACGGTTAACTTTGGAAAACATTCCCAAATCTTTGTTAAGATAGTAATCTCCGAAAGTTTCTTCGCCGTGAGGATGTTTAAGTTTTATGAATACCTTGTCAATTTCATTCAGGCGTTCCGTTACTCCCTCAGGCTGAATCGGAGAATTTTGATCGGTAAGCGCGGCTACAATCTCAACATTTTCAGATAATTTTCCGGAGAGTTCCAATCTCAGTCCGCTTTTAAGCTGTGCTCCC
>JALWEC010000214.1 GCA_027036655.1 Melioribacteraceae bacterium | reverse complement strand
CGCTTAATCTTAAAAAACTATGATACGCACAACGGACTAAACTCCAACACGGTCTTTGCAATTTCTCAAACTCCCGAGGGTAAATTATTGATAGGCAGCGACGCGGGATTAAATTCCTTCGACGGACAAAATGTTGAAAATTTCAAAGAATTTAACTCTTTAACGATAGTTTCATTATTTGTAAGTTCCGATTCAACAATCTTTGTCGGCACTATAGATAGTTTTGCCGTCTTCAAAAACCGGATAAATCGAAAAGTAAAATTTTATTCGTCAAAAAACGGATTTCATTCAAAAACAGTTTACTCATATTTCGAGATTTCAAAAAATAAAATATTATTGGGAACGATAAACGGGATATTAACTTTTGAAAATAATAAAATCACTACTGAAAAAAAATATTCTTTCCTTAAAAATTCGCGCGTTTATTCTATTGTTAACGATTTTCAGGGTAATCTATATTTTGCGACTTCCAAAGGAGTTTTTGAACTTTCACCTCTAAATTTATACAGAAAATTATCATCCGATAAAGGTTATACATTATATCGTGATCCCTCAAACCGAATATTTGCGCGAACTCCCGGCGGATTATTTACAATAAAAAGAAATAAATTGGTTTTGATAGATAAGACTCTGAATGCAAAAAACAGATTATGCAACATCATAACCGGAGACGCAAATAATCTAATCTTACCGAAGCGCGATACTTTATACAAATTTGAGAACGACAAACCTCAAGTTATTTTAGACTCCTTTAGTTCAATGATAAAATCGGTAATAAATATTCTTTATAAGGATAGAGATGGAAATATTTGGATTGGGTCAAACTCGGACGGACTGTTTGTAATAACCGATATTGCATTTTCTTATTACGAAAGACATTCCGGAATTAAAAGCAATCCGTTCGGTCTTTTAAGAACTTCTACCGGTGAATTACTTGTCGGAACGGACGGACAGGGTGTTATAAAATACTCGCCTGAACAGAATGCATTTGTTGACGCCGGATTTTCTCAGATGGGAAAAACGGTTTGGTCAATTTTCGAGGACAGCAACAAAAATTTATGGTTTTCCGGAATAAAAGGTATCTTTATCAAGAAGAGAAAGGGGCTTCTTAAACATTTTAATGAAAAGGACGGAATAAATCCTCAGGAATCTCCGATTAATTTTTTTGAAGACGATGCGCATAATGTTTGGATAACGACCTACGGACAATATATATATAAATATAATGGAAAAAGCTTATCAAAAATCAGATATTGTAAGTACAAAAAAACATTAACCCTGTATAAAGTTATTCCCGATATAAAGTTCGGTTATTGGCTGATAACGTTGGAAGGTCTTTATAAGTTTGACGGAGAAAAAAAGGTTGGATATAAATTTAAAGAAGAATTATCTCATTTTCATCTATATGACGGGGTGATGACAAAAAACGGGCTGTTAATCCTTGCGACAACCAACAGCGGATTAGTTATAATAGATCTTAACCGGCGCTCTCCGGAAAAAGCTGTCAAACAGTTTACCACTGCTAACGGTTTGCCAAATAACAGCGTTGTGTCGGTAAAATACGATAAAAGCGGGAACCTTTGGGTTTCAACGCTTGGTGGCATATCAATTATAAATAATATTCATACAATTTTTGAAAACAAAGAACCGAGAATAATTACATTCGGACAAAATGACCCGATACTCGGAGGAGAATTTAATCAGTTATCTCTCCTCGTAGATAAAGACAATTCTGTTTGGCTGGGCGGGATAAATAAATTAATACACTACAGACCGACTTATAATTTAAACAAACCCCATATTATTAAACCTTACATAAAGAGCATACAAATAAACTACAATAAAATAAACCCGATGAAATTCGGGGGCGAGGTTAGCTCAACTTATTCACTCCCCGATAATATTGTGCTTCCTGCATTTTTGAATAATCTTTCATTTAATTTATCGGCGATTGACTTTACAAATCCTACATACATCAGATACGGTTTTAAGCTGGAACCGATTAACAAAAAGTTTTCGGACTACACTTCAAATTCTCAAATTCATTTTGTGGGGCTACCTTCTGGTGAATATACGCTTTACATAAAAGCAAAAGACCAATACAACACCGTCTCAAAACAGATAGTTAAATATCGCTTCACTATAAAGACTCCTTATTACAAAAATCCGTATTTTATATTTCTCGGCTTGGCAATTCTTATTCTACTTTTGATTGCTTTTTTCCATTTTAGAAACAGAACATTGAGAAGAAGAAACAAAGAACTTCTTAAAGTTTTAAAAGAGAAAAAAATTGTTATTGAAAATAACGAAAGACTGAGCAGCGAATATAAGGAACTTTTCTCCTCGGCATATACACCGATAATAATTATTAAACGCGATACACTCGAAATTATCGATGCAAATGAAAGCGCTTCCAAATTGTTCGGTTATTCGAGAGAAGAATTTCTCAAGTTAAATGTTTCATCTTTCACAAAAAGTTCTGAAAATTTTATAAAAAACGAACTGAGAAAAATCAGTACGCTTAACGACGGGAACGAAGGTATTAAGAGTAAGTTATTTACTAAATCGGGCAATCAAATCGATGTTGAGATTAGTATTAAATCCCATACTTACAAATCACAAAATTGTTACGTTATATCAATTAAAGACTTAAGCCGCGAGAATGAAATCAGACGAAAATTAATAGAGGCAAAGAAACTTTATGATAAAAATAAGGAACTTCAAGCTAACTTCTTATCTCAAATTTCACACGAAATAAGATCTCCCCTTAACTCTATTTCGGGAAGCGCCGAACTGCTTTTTAACGAAATGTATGAAAGCGTATCGGAAGACACAAAAATATTGGGCAAGACTATTCTGATTGCTTCAAAAAGAATAATAAGAACAGTTGATTTACTACTTAAACAAGCACAATTAAACAAAGGGGAATTTAAACCGGAATTCGAAGAAGTTAAAGTCTGCGATATTGTTTCCCAACTGCATCTTGAATTTCTTCCTGAAGCAGATGCAAAGGGTTTGGACTTTACTTACAGTTGCAACCCCGATTATATTGTTGTAAACGCGGATTATCTTTCGGTTAAAACGATTATTTCAAACTTCATTGAAAACGCTATTAAATATACGGAAAAAGGGAGCGTAAAAGTAAGCGTTTACGCGAAAGGCAACGAGGTTGAGTTGGAAGTTGCGGATACGGGAATCGGGATCGACAAAGAATTTCTGCCTTATATTTTTGAGAGCTTCTCGCAGGAAGAAAGCGAAGTTTACAAAAGGAAAAAGGATGGCAACGGATTAGGACTTTCTGTTTCAAAACAATATGCGGATATTAACAAAGCCGAAATAAAAATCGAGAGCGAAAAAGGAGTCGGTTCAAAGTTTAAGCTGATTTTTCATTCTCAAATTTGAGAATGAATTTATATATTGCTTAAATGAAAAATTATGAATTTATACCGGTTTTACAAAAACAGAAAAAAGGCTCGAAACCGTTTTTGGTATTAGCGGGAGTAGGGTATATTTCATTCGGTATTGTTAGTTTATATTCCGGGAAAAACATAACCGGCATTCTCTACCTCCTTACCGGAATCGTATTTATCTTTTTTACTTTTCATTCGGAGAATAAAGGCTTTTTCAGCTCATACCTTAAATTAACCGACGATAAAATTATCTTCAAACTTGACGGAAAGCTCAAAGAAAAAGTTATTCCGATAAAAAACATTTCAAAAATTGAGATTCTCCCCGTAAGTCTGGAAATCAAAACAAAGGAAGGGACAACGGAAAATATCTCCTTGGCGAACTTCACCTTCAACGAAGTAATTAAAATTAAAGAAATAATAAATCAAATAAAGAAAAGCAATTCGATTTAAAACAATTAAGGAAATCTATGGAAAAATCTATCTCAAGAATTATTTCGGAATTTGCAGTTAATCTCAAATATGAAGACTTACCCAAAGAAGTAATTGAAACTGCAAAGCATTTTATCTATGATTCAATAGCC
>JALWEC010000213.1 GCA_027036655.1 Melioribacteraceae bacterium | reverse complement strand
TCCTAAGACGGTTGCCGATATAATTAAGCTCAGTCCAGATAGAATTGTTTACGTAAGTTGCAATCCGACGACGCAGATACGCGACATTAAAGAATTTATCGAAAACGGTTACGAACTGCTTAAAGTCCGTCCCGTCGATATGTTCCCTCACACTTACCATATTGAGAATGTGGCGCTTCTGAAAAGGAGATGAGAAGATTAATTGTATGAAGGCTTTGCATAACCCCGTAATATGTCATTCTGAATGGAGCGAAGCGAAATGAAGAATCTCAAAACTGGTTATTATCCCGAATTTAGAGATATTTTGGACGGCTTACATTTTCGCCCCCTCCCACAAAATCAGTTGGGACAAGCTTGGCAAACTCAATATGACAAATTTGGGTTTTGCAAAGGTCTCTATAATATAGTTAATTTCTAATTATTCATATAAACCTCGAAGGTTTATCAGTCCTATTTGGACAAGTGAATAAGCGAATGTAGCAAAAATTTTTTCTACAAAATTAGGATAAGAAAATGAATAATAAAACCGTACTGATTACGGGAACGTCTTCCGGTATCGGACGTGAACTCGCTAAGCAGTTTGCTGAGTTGGGATTTAGAGTAATTGCGACATCTCGAAACTTGGAATCGATTACGGAACTCTCTTCGGCTTCTGTCCAGCCGTTCAAGTTAGACGTTACCGATAACGATGATATTGAAAATCTTACAGACTATTTGAAGTCAGGAAAAATTAAAATTGATATTCTCGTTAACAATGCCGGATACGGTTTAATGGGTCCCGCGGCTGAAACTCCCGCCGAAAAATATATGGAAGTTTTTGAGACTAATTTTTTCGGACAAATAAAAGTTACACAGGCGTTGCTTCCTTTTATACCTCAAAATAAAGAGAGCAGAATAGTTAATATCGGCAGTATTTCCGGAGTTTTAACAACGCCGTTTGCCTCTCCTTATTGCTCATCCAAAGCCGCGTTTAATTCATTTTCAGACGCTCTCAGAATGGAATTAAAACCGTTTAAGATTAAAGTTATTTCCGTACAGCCGGGAGCGATAAAATCCCGTTTCGGAAAAAATGCGGCGAGGGAAACAACCGAAGTTCTAAAGAGGACTTCAATGTATAAGGATTATGAAGAAATAATTGCGAGAAGGGCGGAAGCCTCTCAGGAAAGGGCTACAGACGTTGAAGTTTTTGCGAAAAAATTAATCAAAGCGATTTTGAAAAATAAACCTCCCGCGCTTTTCCGAGCCGGCAAGCTTTCGTTTATTGTTCCTTTCCTAAAAAAGTGTTTTTCGGAAGAAGTTATTGATAAATCGTTAACTAAAGTTTTCGGTTTTTGATTGTTGTAATGATAGTTGTAAAACATCTTATTGCTTCGTTTTTTGATTTTGCCGAGTCATATTTCGAGCAAAAAAACAAACTGTTCGTCTTAGCCGAACGAGTCCGTACAGTTAGCTTAAGCGGAAGTGAACAATATTGCTAAGATAGCAAAAACACCTATTCTTATTATGCGGATTTCTTCTTTAAAAAATATTCGTAACATTTTTCTTCTGAAAGTTTTCTTCTAAAATTATATCTTGTAATTTGTAAAAAAAGAGCTATGATGAAAGCAAAAAGTTTTATAGTAATATCCTTTATTTTATTTTCGTTAGCGTTCTCACAATCGCAAAAAGAAAATCTTTTTAGGGGAGCGCAGGAACTTCTTGAATCCGCTCGTAACACAAACGCTTTACTATTATCTCCGGAAAACTATAGAAAAGGAATTGCATATTACAAATCAGCAGAAAAAGATTATGAGGCCGGCAAGGATGTTTCCGAGGTTTACAATAAGCTCCAAAATGCGGAAACCTATTTGTACAAGGCGGTTGAGCGTTCGAAAATAAATTCTGAATTTTTTGCTTTAACATTGAAGCTGAAAAAAGAAGCCGAAAAATCAAGTAAGGATAAATTTTCCAAACAATATCTTAACGAGGGGGAAAAGCATTTCGGTTTGGCTATCGGATTTTCCGAAGATGAAGCATTGCGTAACAAGATAGATAATGAACGGAAATTGGCAAATAACTTTTATGAAGTCGCCGTAATTATTGCCAAAAATAAGAAGCTGGTATCTCCTGTGCTCGAATTGAAGCTGAAATGTGAAAAGAATCACGCCGATTTGTTTTCGCCCGTCAACTATCAAAAAGGAAAGAAGTTATTGGAGGACGGTTTCTTTTTTGCCAAAAGTGGAAAAGACGAAAAGTTTGTTAATAGTATCTTATCGGCAGAACATTATTTAAAGAATGCCTTATTGATTTCAAAAGAGCAAAGTGAGGCTAATGTGGATTTGCTTACGGCATATTCGTTTGCAAAGAAATCCGGCGCAAATTTTTGGGCTGATTCAAGTTGGGAAAAAGCTCTCCGCGTTTCAAAGGAAGGAGGAGCTTTGCTGGAAAAGGGAAATAAAAAAGGAGCGGATAGTAAATTTTTAATTGCTTCAAGGTTATTTTGGGATGCCGAGAAGGAAGCAATTTATTCCCACTATGTTAAGTCGCTTAAGTTAAAGCTCGATTCCTTAACTTCCGAACATTCCGAAAAATTCGCACCGAATTTAACAAGAAGAGCCGAACTCCTTATTTCCCTTGCAGACAAATCTTTTCGGAGTAACAGATACGATCAAAACCTCAAGAAATATTTTGAACAAGCTAATGAAGTTTTAACGAGAACGAAGCTAATTGTTAACCTTTATCGCGAAAAGAGGCAGAGTGAAATTGACAGTCTCGTATTGAATAATTTATATCCATTCAGTGAAAAGAAAAATGTTTCGGCTCGTAACGAACCGATTACGGGAGGAAATGCGTCAAAATCCGAGAACGCCGGTGGAAAAAATAAACTTGTTGATGAACGGAAAAATGAAAAATTGGGAAGTGTAACTTTAACAAGCAAAGAAGAAATTATAAAATCGAAGAAACAAACAGCTCTATCTATGGATTCTCTTTTGAAAAAGGAAAAAACAGTTAATAAAACGAACGGTGTTAAGCGGCTTTCTCCAACTAAAGAGGTAATTCTAAATGCTCGTAAGGAATTCGGAAAAGGAGAAGTAGTAATTTTCAAAGAGAAGAAGAGAGTTCGCATAAGGCTGACCGGATTGAAGTTGGCTGCATACGAGCGTAAGCCATCCGAGAAAAACAGAGAGATATTGAAAAAGCTGCGTAATGTAATTAATCAATCTTCCGGAATTAAGAAAATTGTAATTGAAGTTTATTCCGATTCTTGGGGTGGAGACGCTTTGAATAAAAAATTATCGTTAGTAAGAGCTAAAACGGTTAAACGGTATTTAATACAGCTGGGAGTTAAATCGAAATTGCTTTATGCAAAGGGAATAGGGAACAAGAATCCGATTGCGTCCAATGACACTTTTGAGGGAAGGAACAAAAACAGAAGAGTTGAAGTTCTTTTTTATCTGAAATAGATTTTGTCATATTATCGTTTGTAATTATAGCTCAGGATGGCGTGTTTTTAAAATGTTTAGCGTCATTGCAACCCCGCGGAATGCGGGGGAAGCTCCGCATTGGCAAATTCACCGGAAAACACGCTGTTGCAAAATGTTCAAAATCGGTTTAACGAGTGAGGTTGAATATTCTGGAGATTGCTCCCAACAAAAAAACTGTCGGGGCAAGCGCATCGTTCCGCTCCTCGCAATCCGCCAAAGGTGGACGATTTTATCATTTGAATTTTATCGTTACTGCGAGAGAGGACGAAGGACAACTGTGGCTCCGCTTTGGCGGACTCACTGGAAAACATACTAATGCCGAATATTCAACAGTGGGTTAAAGGCTAAGCACGAATATAAAACAAGCAACTCCGTAGGAGTGTTACCTTTGTAAAAACGAAATAAGCTATTATGTTTTAGCTCCGTAGGAGCGACACTTCTATGCAAAACACAACAACCATTGTATTTGTTTCGTATCGCTCCTACGGAGCAGAAGTATAAAATTGCCGCGCTACCGAAAAACCGGATT
>JALWEC010000212.1 GCA_027036655.1 Melioribacteraceae bacterium | reverse complement strand
ACTCTGCTTAAAAAAGTTGACGAAGTAAATAAAAATCAGAAATCGGTTTTGTTAAATAAAATAATTAAACATTTTAACGGCGATATTAACGGGAAGAAATTTGCGGTTTGGGGACTTGCGTTCAAACCGAACACGGACGATATGCGGGAAGCTCCTTCAATCACGATTATAAACGGACTTCTTGAGCGCGGCGCGGAAATTTCGGCATACGACCCGGCTGCAATGGAAAACGCAAAGTTTCATTTCGGTGATAAGATTGAGTATGTTCCAGAACAGTATCAAGCGCTTGATAACAGCGACGCTCTTTTGGTTTTGACGGAATGGAACGAGTTTAGAAATCCCGAGTTCGATACAATCGCAGAAAAGCTGAACAATAAGTTACTGTTTGACGGACGGAATGTATATTCAAATCCGCAGATGGAAGCTCTCGGATTTACTTACTACAGCATAGGTCGAACTCCCGTTCTTCAAAACCGGTAAGGAAAGAATATGCGCTTGATTTTTCTCCTTGCTTGGAGAAACCGTTAAAATGAGAATATTGGTAATCGGTCATTCGGTTGTAGATAAAGTACACTACAAGGGAGAAGTAAAAAGAAGTCCCGGCGGAATTTACTTTTCGCTGCTTGGTTTTCTGGCAAATTCATACGATGCAGAAATTCATCTTGTTACGTCATTTGCCGAAAAACATTATTCCTTATTCGGAGAGGTTTTCCGCCATGTCAAATTTTCCGTTTCTCCCGAAGCGGAAAGGATGCCTGTCAATCATCTTTACATTAAAGATAATGAGGAGCGGGAGGAAGTTTATGAATATATTCCCGGAAAATTGAATATTGACGCGGTTGAAAATTTGGATATTTACGACGGAATTTATATCAATATGGTTTCCGGATTTGAAATTGGAATAAATGAGCTTTATCAACTGAGACAGTCGTTCCAAGGTCCTATTTATATTGATGTTCATACGCTTTCACGAGGAGTAAACGAAGATCAGCAGCGGTTTTTCCGCCCGATTCCTCATCCCGAAGTCTGGTACGGAAACGCCGATTTTATTCAGGCGAACGAATCTGAAATCTTGACTCTCGGAACGGAAAATGAAACGAGAGATGAAATAACAGAAAACATCCTAAGCGTTGGAGTTTCGGGAGTAATCGTAACGAACGAGAAAAACGGCGCGGCTATTTATTATTATGAAGAAGAGAAAAGGAGTTTTTCTTTTTCAGATAGAGCGTTAAGAAGCACAACTCCCTGCGTAGGGTGCGGGGATTTTTTCGGCGCGGTTTTTTTCTCCGCTTGGCTTAAGGAAAAGAGTTTTGAAAAAGCTCTCAAAAAAGGCGTAACGGCAGCCGGATTGTTCATAAAATATAGAAATAATTACAAAAAAATAAATAAAGAGCTTAATGAAAGATTTGATTAACAGAAGAATTTTGATTGTCGGTTCAAACGGAATGCTCGGGCAACGTTTAACCGAGTTTTACAAACGAAGCGGCGATGTTGAAATTATGGCGTGTTCGGCTGAGGATGAGTCGTTTATCGAAGGCGTGGAATATCGAAAAATAGATATTAGAGAAAAATCCGATGTAAAAAATGTAGTTATGAAATTTTTCCCCGACGTTATTGTAAACACGGCTGCATACACGAATGTCGATGGAGCCGAAACGGAAAAAGAGTTGGCTTGGAAAATCAATGTTGTCGGCGTTAAAAATATTGCGAGATTTGCTCAAGCAATTGACGCGCATGTTATTCACATCTCTTCCGATTATATTTTTGACGGAAAAAACGGACCCTACTACGAGACGGATAATCCCAATCCAATCAGCTATTACGGCAGAACAAAACTCGCTTCGGAGAATGAGTTAATGGTTTCGGGAGTGCGAAACAGTATTATCAGAACCAATGTTTTGTATGGTCCGGCAAAGTTCGGAAGACCCGACTTTGTGAAGTGGGCGGTGAATTCATTAAGAGAGGGGAAAAATATACGCATCGTTACGGACCAATTCGGGAATCCTACTTTTATTGACGATTTGGTTTTCGGAATTGACGCGATTATAGAAAAAACGGCGGAAGGAATTTACAACATCGGAGGAAAGGATTTTGTTACAAGATTTGAATTTACAAATCTCATAGCCGATTATTTCAAACTCGATAAAAGTTTAATCACGCCGATATTGACCGAGGAACTGCACCAGCCGGCGCCGCGTCCTTTGAAATCGGGATTGCTGATTGAAAAAGCCGTCGCAGAACTGGGATATAATCCTCACTCGATAGTAGAAACATTATCCATTATGGAAAAAGAACTGGGGCTGTAGTTGGATTTTATCAATAAGTACGACACTTTTATTTTTGATTTGGACGGAACCGTTTATGTTGAGAACAAGCTGATTCCAAAAGCCGATACCACAATAAACGAACTTCAAGATTTAGGCAAAAACGTCTGTTTCGTCTCGAACAAAACAACGGGAACGCCGGACGAGTACTATTCTTTTTTAACCGGAAAAGGAGTTAGAATTAAGAAAGAGCGGATAATAACTCCGGGTTTTCCGGAAAGTTTTTTGCAATCGGTGAAAAATCTTTTGTTGAATATCTGCAAAGCGCCGGATTCGATTATTCGGAAAAACCGCATGAGATTGATTTGGTTTTGGTAACGTTGGATAGAACTCTGAATTACGAAAAGTTGGAAACCGCTAAAAACGCGATAAACAAAGGCGCGGAATATTACGCCGTAAATATTGACGCTACTTGTCCGGTTGAGGATGGAGAAATTCTTGACGCCGGAGCAATTATTTCTGCGCTGGAAAAAGCTACGCATAAGTTGCCTTCGGAAAATTTCGGTAAGCCTTCGCACCATATGTTTGAGTTTATTAACGAAAAAATGAAGATTAAGAAAGGTTCGACGATTATTATCGGGGACAGACTCGAAACCGATATTAAAATGGGAAATGATTTCGGTGTGGATACTGCTCTGGTTCAAACGGGAGTGCCTAAAATTGTTAACGGAAATTATTTAATTAAACCTACTTTTACGATTAATTCAATAAACGATTTGCTGACAAATTAATCTTTTGTACCGGAATGCTAATTTATTATCAAGCTTCTTCACGCTTGATAACAGAATCCATTTTCCTTATCTTTATTAATTGTAAAATTGTATTTATATAAAATAAACAGTCGGAGAAAAAATGAAAAAATTATTGTCAATGCTTGTTTTAACGGGAATGGTTTTCGGACTTATGGCGTTTTCCTGTTCTTCCAAAGAAATTACAAGCGCAAAGCTATATATACAGCAGAAAAAATATGATAAAGCTTTGCATGCGCTTGACGAAGAGATAAGCAAAAATCCTAAAAGCGATGAAGGATATAAGTTAAAAGGAGATGTTTACGGAATCAAAGGCGATTACCAGAAAATGGTGGAAAGCTACAATAAGTCTTTGGAAATCAGCCCTAAATTCAAAAAACAAATTTTGTTATCAGAAAAATCAAAATGGGCGGATAATTTTAACAAAGGCGCCGCATACTACAACAGAGCCACAAAGCAGAACGTTCCGGACAGCGCAAAATCATTTTATAACAAAGCGATAAATGCGTTTAATGACGCCATAGTATGTCAGCCTGATTCCGCAAAAAGTTACGAATATATGGCTTACGCTTATTTTAATATGGGCAACTTGAAAGATGCGATTAAACCGTTGAAAAAAGTTAAAGATCTCGCTCCTTCAAAAGAGGTTTATGTTCGTTTGGGCGAAATTATTCTTCAGGAAGGCTCAAATGAAATGTCCAAGTTTTATAAGTCAAACAATAAAGCGGACAGCGTTTCGGCGATTAATTACTATAAAGACGCTGTAAAAGTTTTGGAAGAAGGAAGAAAAAAATATCCTAATGATCCGGCAATTCTTTCCGATTTGGCTAACGCTTATGTCGCGGCAAAAATGTTGGATGTTGCAATGGACGCTTTTAAAGAAGGCGTAAAGAAAGATCCTAAAAACAAAGTTTACCGTTACAA
>JALWEC010000211.1 GCA_027036655.1 Melioribacteraceae bacterium | reverse complement strand
AGCTAAAATCTAATTTTACTAATATTGCCATTCTTAAAGTCGCTGCAATAATATCGCTATTAAGTACTGACGAAATGAAAAACCTCCGAACTTGTCCCAAATGCCTTTCGATGGGATTTACCCCGCCGACATTCATTAGTAAAATCCTTTCAGAGATTATTCTTTTCAGCCTATCTCCCTTTTTGGTTCTGGCTTGTCCATGTTAGGTTATACGACCCCAACGGGGTCGAATATAATTATTAACATTCAATTATAGATATATGAATCCTTCGGATTCAACTATTTAAAAAAGTTAAATTTAAGATGACAGAGTTCTTGAAAAATATATTTTCAACTAAGTTTGACTTTTTGCCTAGTAAGATTTTCTTATCTGTTTTTTTTGCCTTAAATTAAAGTTTTGCCATTAGCCAACTTATTGTTTTTAAATAAGTTAGCTGTATTTACTCCTAATGGCGGTCATTAGAAACTTTCAGCCTGTTGACAATTTTGGAGTTAAATTTCGCCTCTCATTGATTTTGCGATAACTTCCGCTTTTGAGTTCACGTGAAGCTTTTTGTAAATATTTTTTGCGTGGGTTTTTATCGTTTCGATTGAGTTTCCCAGATTTGCGGCAATCATTTTATAGCTTAATCCGTCAACAATTTGGGCGACAATTTCTTTTTCCTTATTTGTCAAAGAGTACTCGGAATCGGTTGAAACATTGTTGTTAAAATAATTAAAAACTTTTCTTGCTATCGACGAAGACATCTGCGCGCCTCCGTTTGCGACCTCAATTACGGACTCCTTAATTTTTTCAAGCGGAGTGTTTTTCAATAAATATCCGCTTGCGCCGGAAGAGATTGCCTGAAAAATTTTATTGGCGTCGTCGTAAACGGTAAGCATAATAATTTCTGTTTTTGGGAGTTTTTCCTTAATCAGTTTTATCGCTCCAAGACCGGAAATTCCGGGCAACCCTATATCCAGCAGCAAAATATCGGGAGGAAGTTCGGGATCAAAAGTATCGAAAAATTCCTCAACCGAACCGGAAGCAAAAAGAACAACGAATTCCTCCTGCGTTTGCAGAAACTCAAAAATCGGTTCCCGTATTTCTTCAATATCTTCAACTATCGCAATTGAAATCATATATTAACCTATTGTTTTTCCTTAAGATATTCAATACCACAAAAAGGTGAATCTAAATTCTAACGGATTTCAGTAAAATTGTCAGTCCCTTTTTATTGATTAATTCCAGCTCGGCTCCGATTTTTTCAGCTCTCATTTTCATATTTTTTAATCCGTTGCCTTTGCCGGGCGCGTTTAAGTCCAGTCCGATTCCGTTGTCGGATATTTCCATTGTAAACTCTTTTGAAGAATACGTTATCCGTACGAAGATTTTATCGCACTCGGAATACTTAACCGCATTATTTATCGCTTCCTTAAAAATCAGAAAAACATTCTGCCGGAAATCAACTTTAAGAATTTTGTTGTAGTCGGCAATGTTTTTATTAAAACTTAACAATATATCCTTATCGCTTATTAAGGAAGAAGCAAAGTCTTGCATTCTGTCGATAAGGTTTTCCAACTTATCGTTCCGCGCGTCGATAGACCAAATCACATCACTCATGGCGCTCATTATTTCACGGCTTTTATTTCTGATTAAACCTCCGCGTCCTTTAATTTTACTGATGTCGGAATCATATTTAATCAAATCGGCGCTTATCGAAATTTGCGTTAAAAGCGAGCCGACTTCGTCGTGCAAGTCGCTTGCAATCTTAGTCCTTAAACGCTCCATTTCCAAAAGTCTGTTTACTCTGTAATTGTAAACCGCGAGAATTACGGAAGCGATTAATATAATCATCAGAAGAATAAACCACCAAGTCATCCAGAACGGGGGATTAACCACAATGGCAAGCGCCATGTTTTCCTTTCCCCAAATGTTGTCGTTGTTCGAGCTTTTTATCTTAAGCCGGTATCTGCCGGGATAAAGATTGGTATAAATCGCGCTGTTTTTGTTTCCGATGTTGATCCATGAATTGTCGAATCCTTCAAGTTTGTATGCGAACCGGTTTTTGCCCGGATTTGAAAATTCGAGCGAAGCGAAATCGAAGGTCAGCATTTTTTCGGAGTAATCTACAGTAAGTTGTTTTTTTGACAAAACTTGGTAAAGGTTGGGAATTTCTTTGTTAAAGATTTTAATTCCCGTGATTACGGTTTGGGGAACGACACTATTTTCTTTTAGCTGTTCGGGATTAAAATAACTGTAGCCGTTGATTCCGCCGAAATAAAGAGTTCCGTCGGGCGCTTTGAAACTGCTTGATTGGTTAAACTCGTTTCCCTGTAGCCCGTCGGATGCGTCGAAACGTTTTATCCTAAATTTATTTTTTACGAAGGATAGTTTTGCCAAACCCCGGTTTGTGCTTACCCAAATATTATTTGCATCGTCTTCCAACGCGGCGTAGCAAATATTGTTCGGCATTCCTTCCCGCTCGGTAAAAACTTTCATAGAATCCGTTTTTGTATTTAATCTTACCAAACCGAGACTTGTAGATACCCAGACAAAATTACCGCTTCCGGCGTAAATATCGTTTACTCTTTTTCTTCCGGAAAATCTGTCGTTAATTTTTTCCGAATAACTTTTAAGTGCCGTTACAACCGGAGCGCTGTTTTTCCGGCCGGAAAGCGTAAGCATGTAGAGGAAGGATTTGTAAGTTCCTATCCATAAATTATTTCCATTCCCTTTTTTCATGCAGGTAAATTCTTTGTTAAAATTTATGTTCCGCAATGAATCGGCAAACCTTAATTTGGAAAACTTTCTTTTGGTTTTATCAAAAATAAAAAGTCCTTCATTCGAAGAAATAATTATGTGTTTTTTATAAAGGGCGATTCCGTTCACGAGAATATGTTTGTCAACTCCGGGAATATCTTTGTGAACATCCCAAAAACGGAAACGATTTCTTCCCGAGTCCCATTCGACAAAACCGTCTCCAAGCCCCGCCCAAATATTTCCGTCGGAATCGGTTTCGAGCGAGTAAACTCTGTTTGCGCCGATTGAGTTGGGACGTTCATTCTCAAAAGTATGGTTGTCAAATTTATTCAACTTTTTGTTGAAAATATCCAATCCTCCGCCGGCTGTGCCTACCCACAATCTCCCTTTTTTGTCCATAGTAAAAGCTCTTACAAAACTATGGCTTGTATGAATTCTATTGTTTACATCGCTTGTTACGGTTTTAAATTTCGGCGGCTTTAAGTCGGTTTTTGCTAAGGAATTTCCCCAAAGACCAATCCAAAGCAATTTGCTTTTGTCTTCAAAAATTTTTCTCACATAATTTCCGGGAATTGAAAATCTTTTTTTATCGGAGTGTTTGAAAGAATCGAATTTTATTCTCGAGTAATCAAAATCGCCGGATGTAAGACTTAATTTTGTTTTGTTAACTCCGCCTTTCCAAGTACCCAGCCAAACGTAACCGTAGCTGTCTTCGAAAATATTAACCACGGTTTTATCGCTTAAGCGGCTTTTTTTGGCGCGGGAATTTGTGTAAGCGCGCAGTTTTTCATTTACCGGATTATAGATATAGAAACCGTTCCTGACACCGAACCAGATATTTCCTTTTGAATCTTTCATCAGCGAAAGAATAAAACTGTCGGAAAGTTTTCCGGTTAATTTTCCCGTGAATGTTTCAGTCTCAATATTGTATTTGATTAATCCGTCTCCAGTGCCGAGCCACAAATTATTGCCGTACAAAAGAGCGGAACGAATATAATTGCGAATATTCGGGTTGGTGTTTTCTTCATCGTTGCTATACTGTTTGGAACGATTTGTTTTCAAATTGATTCTAAATAAACCCGAGCCTAAAGTTGTAACGAACAAATAATTTTTGTAAGGTATTAGAGCCGTTACGGGAGAGGAAATTTTTCTTCCGCCTGACATTAATTTAATTCTTGAGAATCGGTACGAGTTTAAGTTCAATTTGCTTAAGCCGTTTCTGAACGTTCCGATCCAGAGCGTTGTATCGTTTCCGACGGCAAGCGCATTTATCCAATTATCGGGAATCGTCGTGGAATCGGATGGAATGTACTTAAATATTTTGAACTCTTTCCCGCCGTATCTGTTCAAACCGTCTTGAGTTGCAATCCAAAGGAATCCCGTGGAATCTTGAACGATATCCAAAACGACGCTCTGGGAAAGACCATCTTCGAGAGTAATATTCTCAAATCTTTGATTTTCGCTTTGAGAATAGGATTGTCTGCCAAAAAGCAAACAGAACAACAAAGCAAAAAAGTATTTACTAATTTTCTTCATCCTTGGTACTATTTAATTTAACCGCAATCGGGTATTTCCGAATTGAGACCTTTAACAATTCATAATCGCTTAAAAACAAATGTAATAAGAAGTAAATAAAAAAGTGATTGTGAATGTTAAAATATTCTTTGCGTCACTATTCACGTCTCGAGCTGAAACTCGGCGTAATTTATATTTCACTCTTTCCAAACTATTCGTATTAATAAAAAAAGACATTCTGTAAGAATGCCTTTCAAGAAAGTGATTAGGCGCTTAGTAAAATTCGTGCTATTTGTGGCAAAATATTTTTCCAAATACTCTAAAGTCCCTTGTTGATAAGAGTTTCAGAGATTATTCTTTTTGTTCAACTTTTTTCGTTTTTAGCTCTGGCTTGTCCAGGTTAGGTTATTGAGGAGTGAATTGGATTTATTATCTTTTATCTCTATAAATTTTAGATTATGAATGAATTTCGATAAAAGACTCATACAATTTATTTCTTGGTGTAAAAAACATTTCATTCTCGGGATTTTATCCGGAGTTCTGGTCGTGGTTTTTACGATTTTCCAAAGCCGACTGATTGCCGAGATTATCGATTCCGTTTTTTTGAAAAAAGGGACATTGGAAACTGTTGAAACATTGATTTTGTTCTTTTTTGCAGCGGCAGTATTCAAAAGCATATCGATTGCTTCGCAGAAATATTTCAGCGCAAAGGCAGCAGAGAAAATCAAAAGCAATGTTCGGAGTAAAATAATCTCTAAAATTTTCAGACTTGGTCCGGCTTATGCGGGAGATACACAAAGCGGCGAGATAAACAATACGATAACCGAAGGCGTTGATAAGCTCGACGCATACTTCCGTTCCTATTTGCCGCAAGTATTTTTATCCGTATTGGTTCCCGTAATTATTCTTTTTTTTGTTTTCCCTCGGGATTGGATTTCCGGAACTGTCTTTTTAATTACCGCGCCCGTAATTCCATTTTTTATGATTCTTATCGGAGAGAAAGCATCGTCGTTAAGCAAGCGGCAGTGGAAAACCCTTACATTTTTAAGCTCCCATTTTTTTGATGTCATTCAGGGATTAACAACTCTCAAGCTCTTCGGGCAAAGCAAAAATCAGATTAAGAAAATCTCCGAAATAAGCGACGAGTTCAGAAAAACTACTCTCGGCGTTTTAAAAGTTGCTTTCCTTTCAGCGTTGGTACTCGAACTCCTTTCCACGATAAGTATTGCGATAATATCGGTTGAAATAGGTCTTCGTCTTCTTTACGGCAAAATTGAATTTGTCGATGCGTTTTTTGTTCTGCTTCTGGCTCCGGAGTTTTATTTGCCGCTGCGAGTTCTCGGCTCAAGTTTTCATGCGGGCATTGACGGCGTAACGGCGTCCAAAAGTATCTTCTCGGTTTTAGATAAGGACGAAAGCGCGGAAAATCAAAAAGAGGAAAATGCCGATGTGTCGGAGGGCGTGTTAATCAGCTACAAAAATGTTTCATTCGGTTACGACAAGAACGGCATTGCGCTAAGCGGAGTAAGTTTGACGATTTCTAAAAATGAAAAAATAGCGATTGTCGGAAAAAGCGGAGCGGGAAAAACCACATTGGTGAATTTGTTGATGAAATTTATTGAACCGGACGAAGGAGAAATTTTTGTAAATAATGTTAATCTTAAATTAATTCGCAGAGAATTATGGATGAAAAATATTGCGCTCCTTTCTCAATCGCCCTATCTATTTAGCGCGTCAATAAAGGAGAACATACGGCTCGGCAATGAAAACGCTTCCGACCGGGAAATAATTTCCGCCGCTGAATTCGCTGGAATTCATGATTTCATAATTTCACTCCCCGACGGATACGAAACAAAGGTAGCCGAGGAAGGCGCTTCGCTGAGCGGAGGAGAGGCGCAGCGTATCGCTCTTGCCCGCGCTATACTTAAGGACGCGCCGATATTAATTTTAGATGAACCGACCGCCAACCTTGACCCGGAAGTTGAGGAAGAGATTGAAGAAAGAATTAACCGGTTTTCGCAAAATAAAACAGTGATAATTATTGCGCACAGATTGAACACCGTTAGAAGAGCCGACAAAATTATCGTGGTGGATAAAGGAAGAATCGCCGAAGTCGGGAACCACGAAGAGTTGCTGAAATCAAACGGCTTATACGCTAAGTATCTTTCCCTTTACAGAGGTGAAGCATGAAAAACTTTTGGCGTTTATTAAGGCTGTCGTATGAATACCGCTGGTGGATGGCGCTCGCGGCGTTTACCGGTTTTTTAACAATCGGCAGTAGCATCGGACTTTTGATGACGAGCGCTTACATAATTACAAAAGCGGCGCTTCATCCGAGTGTTGGGGAACTGCAGGTAGCCATTGTCGGCGTTAGGTTTTTCGGGATAGCGCGCGGAATTTTCCGTTACGCCGAAAGATTGATTTCTCACAACATAACATTTAAGTTGCTTGCAAAATTCAGAGTCTGGTTTTATAAATCTATTGGGCCGCTTGCGCCTGCGGGTTTAAGCAATTTCAGAAGCGGAGACCTCCTTGCTAGAATGGTTTCCGACGTTGAGAGTTTGGAGCATGTTTATATCCGCGTAATCTTTCCTCCCTTCGTTGCAATTTTAATAACAGCGCTTATGTGGACTTTGTTCGGAATTTTTAACGTAATGTTCAGCGTTATTATTACGCTTGCTCTTGCCGTTGCCGGAGTGGCAGTTCCCGTTTTTACCGCAAAGATAAACAAGGTAATCGGGGAAAGATTTATTGAAGTTCGTTCCAAACTTAAAACGCTTTCGGTTGATTTGGCTCACGGATTAACCGAGCTGATAGTTTACGGTAAGGAAAAGGAATTCTCGAATGAAATAAACAGCTTAAATAAAGAGTATAATAAATTGCAGTTCCGGATGTCCTTTATTGACGGGCTTAACGAAGGATTAATATTATTTGTTTTAAATCTGACAATAATTGGAATTATGCTTGTCGGAATTCCTCAAATTAATATCGGCGCTTTATCGGGAATTGATCTTGCCGTTATGATTGTAGGCGCTATGGCTTCCTTCGAAGCGGTTCTTCCTATTCCGACAATGGCGCAGCATTTTGAGTCGAGCATGCGGGCGGCAAACAGAATTTTTGAGATTACGGATAAAACTCCGAGTGTGTTAAATTCGGAAAATCCGGTTGTTAATGTTAAATCATACGATTTGGAGTTTAAGAATGTTTCGTTTTCATATTCCGAAGGAAATGATTCTGCTCTCCGTAACGTGTCGTTTTCTCTGCCGGAAAAGAAAAAGATTGCGATTGTCGGCGCCAGCGGTTCGGGAAAATCAACGCTGCTGAATCTGACCGCAAGATTCTATGATGTTACGAAAGGCGCAATTTTATTGGGCGAAACCGACATCAAGCGGATTGATATTGAAGTTTTAAGGAGACAGTTTTCACATGTTTCGCAATCAACTCACATATTTGCCGGTACGGTTGAAGATAACCTTCGAGTAGGAAATCCGGAAGCGACAACCGAAGAAATGACAACCGCATTGATTAAAGCAAACGTTTACGATACTTTTTTTGAAAAACACAACGGATTAAAAACTTGGCTCGGCGAGGGAGGTTCAAAAATCAGCGGCGGCGAAAGACAGCGACTGGCAATAGCGCGGGCGATTTTAAAAGACGCGCCAATATTGGTCTTTGATGAGCCGACAGCCAATCTCGATTCGGAAAACGAGCAAAAGATTATAAAAACCATTCTTAATATTTCGGAAGAAAAGAGTTTGCTGTTTATTACTCATCGTCTTGTTTCGCTTTCGGAGTTTGACGAAATTCTTGTTATGAAAAAAGGTGAAATAGTTGAGCGTGGAACCGAAAAAGAATTGATTGCAAAAGGCGGATTTTTTAAAAAAATGTTGGATGCGCAGCGCCAGGTGATTTTTCAATTATAAATTTCAAATTAAAAATTATAATTTGAAGCGCTACCGGAAAATATGTGGGAACAAATATCTGAACAAGGTTTTTTGTAAAAGGATTCAAAAAATTTCAGAAACAAATTTTGTTTACAACTGTTCTTATCTTTTAATAGAAAAATAAAAAAAGGAGAAAATATAAAATGTTCAATAATTCATACGCATATCCCGCATCGGGAAATGTTTTAACAAAAGCAGAGCAAAATCTTCTGCTCCGCTCGGTTTACAACTGGATGACGCTCGGGCTGTTTGTTTCGGGGTTAACCGCTTATTTCGTGGCGGCGAGTCCGGCAATTCAGGAAATGATTTTTGGCAATTCATTTACGGTTTGGATTTTATTTCTAATTGAACTCGGATTGGTCTTTACTATTTCCGGCGCAATTCGCAGATTATCGTCGGGCACGGCGGCGACGCTTTTTTTGCTCTTTTCGTTTATTAACGGATTAACGCTTTCGTCGATATTCCTTATATATACGATGACTTCGATTGCAGCCACCTTTTTTGTTACGGCTCTTACTTTCGGCGTAACAAGTTTTTACGGGTACATCACCAAAACGGATTTGACCTCGATCGGAAAATATTTATTCATGGCTTTAATCGGTTTAATTATCGCTTCGGTTGTTAATATTTTTATGCACAGTTCCGGATTGAATTGGATTATCAGCTATGCCGGAATAATTATTTTTGTCGGGCTAACCGCTTGGGATACTCAAAAAATTAAAAGAATGGGAGAGCAAATGCTTGATAGAAACGACGAGAACTTCAAAAAACTTGCCGTGCTCGGTTCGCTTACTCTTTATCTCGACTTTATTAACCTGTTTCTTTTTATGTTAAATTTTATGGGACGCAGGGATTAAATCTTTTACGGAATAAAAAATTCTAATTGCCGAAAAATTGAATTTATAAACTAAATTGGATATACTTATTTATTCAAATAAAAAATACTAAATACAAAAAGGAGTTTATGATGTTTGACGATAATTATCAGTTTTCAGTAAAAGACAGATTTTTAAAATATGTTAAGTACGATACTCAATCGGACGAGGAATCAACCTCTTTCCCGAGCGACCCGAAACAGCTTGAGCTTTCGAAAGAGCTTGTTAAAGAGTTGAAGGAAATAGGTTTGACAGATGCCGAGATGGACGAATGGGGTTATGTAATGGCTACGTTGCCTTCCAATACGGAGAAGGACGTTCCCGTTGTTTCTTTTATCGCTCATGTTGATACCGCTCCCGCCGTTACAGGCAAGGATGTTAAGCCGAATATTATCGAAAATTATCAGGGCGGCGACATCGTTTTGAAAAACGGAAAAGTAATTGAAGAAGCGGAAAATCCGGAGTTAAAGGATTTGGTCGGATTCGATATTATTACAACCGACGGAACGACGCTTCTCGGCGCCGATGATAAAGCGGGCGTAGCCGAGATAATGGACGCCATGAATTATTTGATTACGCATCCTGAAATCAAACACGGAAAAATTCGCGTTTGCTTTACTCCGGACGAGGAAGTAGGTCGCGGCACCGAAAAATTAGACGTTAAGAAATTAGGCGCTCAGTATGCCTACACAATTGACGGCGGAACGCGCGGCGAAGTAGAAGTTGAAACTTTTTCGGCGGACGCGGTGGAAATTTATTTCTACGGCAAAAATGTTCACCCGGGTTATGCAAAAGGGAAACTCGTAAACGCTCAGAAAGTTGCGGCTCGTTTTATCGAATCGCTTCCGAAAGATCATCTTTCTCCCGAAACAACCGAAGGACGCGAAGGATACGTTCATCCGGTGGGAATGTGCGGAAACGAAGAAGAAATGAAACTGACATTTATCATCCGTGATTTTATTGATGAAAAATTGGTTGAGTACGAAAATTTGCTTGAGGACTTGGTTAAAAAAGCCGTTGCCGATTTCCCCGGCTCCGATTACAAATTTAAAGTAATCGAACAATACAGAAATATGAGACACGTTGTTGACGAACATCCTCAGGTTGAACAATATGCTATTGAAGCTTTGGAAAGACTCGGAATTAAACCGATTAAATCGGCGATACGCGGCGGCACTGATGGTTCAAAATTAAGCTATATGGGAGTTCCCACTCCAAATCTTTTTGCCGGCGGACATAATTTCCACTCGGTTTTGGAATATGTCGCGATTCAGGATATGGAAGCGGCGGTTAAGATGATTGTTACGTTATCGGAGATTTGGGCGGAGAAAAGCTGATATAGATCAGATAAATTTACGTATGCTGCCTTAATACAGTAAATAAATGTTTAAGGCAGCTTTTTTTTTTATGACAAAATGAGTATTTTTTAATTATTGTAATAAAAATAAGTCTAAAGGACACAATGACGGAGTTGAACAAAAAACCGAAAATGCTGATTGTTGAAGATGACTTTGAAAACCAAAGTTTTATGAGGATCTTCTTCAAGAGAAAATTTGAAATTGCCACGTGCGATTCCGAAACTACATTTAACGAAAAATATAAGCCCGGAGAAATTGACGTTATTATTATGGATATTTCATTACGGGGAGAAAAAGACGGTTTGGAAATTACCAAAACGCTGCGGGAAAATGGGGACGACGTTCCGATAGTGGGACTTTCCGCTCATGCTTTTCAGCGCGACAGAGAAAACGCCAAAAAGGCGGGCGTTGATGTTTTCTTAACGAAGCCTGTTCCTAACGACACTTTATACAATGCCGTCAGAGCTACGCTTAAAGAAAAAAATGATTTTGATATCGGCGATTACGGGAAAACAACCGGTTGAAAAATAAAATCACAATATTACTGATTTTATTCTTGTTTATTCTTAATGGAGTGGTTTTCCCCGAGGGAAACGCTTCATTAATCGATTCCACAAATAATTCTCATGGCTACCCGCATCATAAAAGACATCCCGTTATTGAAATGCGAGTTTCAAACGCCCGGTTTAATTTGGAAAATCTTCCCGCTCCGGTAGAGTTTAATTATTCCGGAACGATTCAAATCAATTTGGGCTACAGAACTTTCGAAAAAAAACATCCCGCCGGAAAATATTTTGAGAAATATATTTCGTTGGCATATTCTTCCAATAAATTTGTCAATAATTCCGAAGCCGGTTTTCTACCTATCGATACGGAGGTTTGGAGGTTGGCGGCGGTTAACGAAGTCGGTTATCATCACCGGCTCGGTGTGATTGGAATTACGCCATATTACTCATCCGGATATTTTCTTTACAATTTTGATTACTCGATTTCGACCGTTTGTCCGGCGGTTTACGATGGAGCTTGTATTTCGGGAAATGAAAAATTAGATCGTTTTACCGGAACGGTTCATTTCGGGAAGAATTTTGAACAGGGAATAAAAATCGGATTGGGAGAAAAACTTTCGCTTGACGCCGGATACACCGAACAGCTTTTTCTGCCGAGATTTATGACTTGGAAATTTTTCGGAAGCGAGATACTTTACGGATTTTCGAGAGTGGCTCTCGATAAGTTTACAAGAAGCATAATTCAAGATAGTCCCGCGCTCGGCTCGGTTATTGATGTTGCGCTTGTTTCGGGATTAAATTATCTTGTCTATTATTTTCAGAAACAAAATATGAATTGGCCTTTCCGCACGGAAGCGCCGATTACATTTGAAGGAATAAAAGTCGGGTTTTCATTAATTTTTTAAGAGGTTTATTGAGAAAAGAGTGTTACTTTATTTATTAATTGATTTATTAGGAGTGCGTTATGTTTAAGCGTTCAATTTTATCGGCTCTTTTCTTGTTATCTTCTTTCTCGGTTGCACAAACTACTATTGCAAAATACGGCGGGGAATTTCTCGCAATCGGCGTGGGAGGACGCGCGAGCGGTATGGGAGGCGCGCAGGTTGCCGTTGCAGGCGATATTACGGCGGCGTATTGGAATCCGGCGGGACTTGCCCGTTTGGATTATCCGCAGATTTCATTAATGCACGAAGAACACTTCGGCAATCTCGTAAACTATAATTATGCGGCTGTGGCTTTTCCGTTGCAGAAAGATATGACGGTTGCCGTTACCTTAATCCGTTTGGGTATCGACGGAATTCCCGATACGCGCAACGCGCAGGTTGATGAAAACGGAGCTTCGATTAACAACCTTCTCTATCCGAACTGGAGACTGGACTACTCCAAAATTACCGAATTTTCCAACGTAGATTACGCCCTTTACGCAACGTTTGCCAAAAGAGAGAGCAAAGAATTCTACTGGGGCGCGAATGTAAAGTTAATCAAAAGAAATCTTGCCGAATACAGCGCCCTCGGAATCGGTTTTGACGTCGGCGCGTGGTATAATCCCGTTAAACATTTAATGCTCGGCGCAAACATTATGGACGTTACCACTACGTTGGTTGCGTGGAGTACCGGAAAGAAAGATTTAATTTCGCCGACCGTTAAACTCGGCGTGGGATATGAATTCCTTTTTTCCGATTTTCATATTCTCCCGACTTACGATATGGACGTACGG
>JALWEC010000210.1 GCA_027036655.1 Melioribacteraceae bacterium | reverse complement strand
CTTCATAGCAAATATCCGGAGCTCAATATTGAGTATTATTTTACCGATACTGGAAAAGAGCTTGATGAAACTTACGAGTTAATAGAAAAATTAGAAGCATATTTAGGTAAAAAAATATTAAGATTAAAAGCCGCCGACGCTAGTCATGTTTCGGAACCATTCGACCATTTTATGGAACTTTACGGCGGGTTTATTCCTTCAGCGCAAGCAAGGTGGTGCACAAAAAAATTGAAATTAGAACCTTTCGAAAATCTTTTGGTCAAAGACGAGCTTTCCGTATCTTATGTTGGAATACGTGGCGACGAAAATAGGGAAGGATATATTTCACATAAACCAAATATACAGTCAATCTTTCCATTCAGAAAAAATATTTGGAGTGAGGATGTAATCCGAATGGTATTAAAAAACAGCAATATCGTGCAACTTGAGGAAATTACCGATAGCATAGTTACAAAGAACAAACTTGATATTTTTATTAAAACAATAAACAGAAATGTTTCACCCCGATATCCGCATAATAGAAAATTAAATGATTTATTGACTTTAGGTATTGTTGAATTTAACAAAATAGTTTTTGAGTTTTTGAAAACAACAAAACTTCCATTAGCTTATGAAGAAATATTTCCCTTAATTGAAAATGATGAAGTTTTGGTTCGGGACGATATTTTTAGAATACTTGAAGAAAGCGGAGTCGGTGTTCCTGCTTATTATAAAAAAGTTGAATTTGAAGTTGACGGGCAAAAAGGATATTACTCACGTAGCCGATCCGGCTGTTTCTTTTGTTTTTTTCAACAAAAAATTGAGTGGATTTGGTTGTATGAGCAGCACAACGATTTATTTTGGAAAGCCGTAAAATATGAAGAAGCCGGTTATACGTGGATGCAAAATGAAAAACTTACAGATTTAATTAAACCGGAAAGAATTAGACAAATAAAATTAGATCACATAAAAAGAACAAAACGAAATGCACAAAACCAATCTTCCGAATTTCTATTAGACACACTGATAGAAGCTGAAGGGGTTGGTTGTAACACGTGTTTTATATAGTGGTTATTTATAGCTTACGACATTGATTTTGAAGAAAAAGGAAAGTTAAAATTACACGTAGAAAATTTTTTCTTAAACCATCCTATTGAATAAATTCTAATAGAAAGCTTTGCAAAACCTAATTTATATGTCATTCTGAATGAAGCGAAGCGGAATCCGCCACGGCGGAAGAATCTTAAAACCGGTAATTATACCGAATTTAGAGATATTTCGGACGGCTTACACCTTCGCTGTGGTGAACTCAATATGACAAATTTAGGTTATGCAAAGGTCTCTAATAATATATTGGACACAAAATTAAAATGGAATCGAAAAAAGTTCAACAAACAGAACTTAAAAACCGTACCAGATAAAAAGAGTATTTATTGCTTTGTTGTAATACCGAATTTCAAATTTTTTTTGAAACAAAGTATATTTTTCCCATTTCCAACTGAAGCATTACTCTTTTAACTTCTTTCGTTTTACGTCCCATTAACCTCTAACATTCTATGAAAAAAACAAAAGAAGAATGTTAAATGAAATAGGTTTCGTGTTTAGCGTAAAAACTACTTCATCAAAATCATTTTTCTTGTCCGTACAAACTTACCCGCGTGCAAAGTGTAGAAGTAAATTCCGCTAGGAAGATTTTCGGCGTTGAACTTTACCGAGTAATCTCCCGGGGATTGCGCTTTGTTTACAAGCGTTGCAACTTCACGTCCGAGTGCGTCGTAAACTTTGAGTTGAACTAACAATCCGGCAGATTGCAGCGTCGCTCCACTCCTTGCAATGACATAAGTTATGTTGGTTGCCTGTCCGCCTTTGGCGGAAAACGGATTCGGGTAATTCTGATTTAATTCAAATTTTTTTGCTAAATCGGAGGTTAAATTTACTTCGATAATGTCAGAGTATTCATACTGACCATCAATATCTATTTGTTTTAATCTGTAGCTGACTCTTCCGCTTAGTCTGTCTGTATCAATAAACTTGTAATTCTTAGAAGAATTACTGTTACCGTGTCCTTCCACAAAACCAATATTTACCCACTCACTTTCTCCCCTTTTCTTTTTCCTTTCAACTTGAAAGCCATAATTATTTACTTCGGTAGCCGTTTCCCACTTTAATTTCACTGTTAAATCTTCAACATCAGCGGAAAACGAAACCAGTTGTACCGGATTTACGGAATTATTTCCTAGATCCTCGATATTATCTTTCGGATATGCGATCCATTCCAGAGAAGGGTCGAATGGTACGGATGCGGTTGTGTCTCCTCGTTCCACGCTGTTTTTCCTTCTTAAAGATGCATTATAAGTCGAAACACCGTTATTTGTCCAACCTGTCCCGGGGTTAAAACCGACTTGCCCTATCACGTCGAGCGTATCGCTTCCCTTAAGTAAAACAATAGCGTCGTTTCCGTTAAAATTAACGCTACCGGATGTTTGATCGGAAATATCGAGAATAGCTTGTTCGGCAGATGAATTTGAAATCACAAATACCGAATTCGCATCAATTTTTCCGGACAAAGTTACGCTTGCCGAAGGGGATAAATTTCCGTTGGAAAAAATTTGGATTTTATAATTGCCGAGTGAAAAACTTATTCGGGTATCAGATGTATTAACCAATTCCAGTGCTTTGTTGTTCGAACTTCCTTCAACGTACTCGGAAAAGAAAAGATATCCGGTAGGTTCTTCGTTTCCGCTCTTTTTTGTCATTGTATAAAAATCGATATAGTCGAGATATTCCGGATGATCTATAAAAGGATTTCTGTTATGTTGAAGATTATAAATATATTCATTTCTTGCTTTCTCAAATTCATCTGGAGGATCAAGGGAACACCATTGCAGAAGCAGATCAACATCTTCAGGCGCTTCGGACAAATTAGATAGAGTTACATTATTCAGATAGTTAAAACTCCAATCATTTCCGTCAATCCCGTTATATTTAAGAGCCATATAAAATAAAGCTCTTGCGGCATCTCCTTTTTGTTCGTCCCTCGGTTCATATACTTTATGCCCGTTTATATCAGTTCCGTATATGGCTTCTCCGAAAACAGAAATCGTATCAATAACAATTCCGAAAGGATGATTACTTCTTACCGCGTTAGCATGATTTTGTTCTACGGGAAAAAGATGATGATAATCGGAATATTCCTCAGTGTTAGTGCTTCCGTGAGTAGGCATCCAAGAATAACACCAGGTGTGTTCACGGCTCATTGTTCCCCAAGCAAAAGTTCCCGAATAAATATACTCGTAATTTGAATAAACTCCGAAAACGGAGTTGGTCCCGTCTCCGTTATCATGCGCGTAAAATCCGGGTATCATATTTTCATCGTATTTATCGTATGAGAGCTTTACATAGTTAGATCTGATAAGTGTTTGAAGATCGCTGATGAATGTGGAGCTTTCGGGGAAAATTCCATCATAGTAACTTTCTTGCGCAATTATTGTGGCTGTAAAAAGGAACAATAGGACAAGTGTTATTTTTATAAATTTTGCAGTCAATTCTTTTCTTATTTTTATTGAACAAATGTTTCTTAGTGTAAATCGAATTAATTTTGTTACGGTTAGATAATCGAAACATTTTAAAATATGTTAAGTCTTTTTTTATATAATCAGAGAAAATTTTGTGCGAAATCAAATGATTTTTTATCGAAAGAACAGATATGGTTTTGATGATATAAAGGCTTTGTATAACCGAAAAATATGTTATTCCGAGTTCCCGAATAAATCGGGAAGTAGAATCTCAAGAACCGGTAATTATACTGAATTTGGAGATATTTCGAATGGCTTCAACATTCGCTGTGGCGAACACAATATAACAATTCTATGTTTTGTAAAGGATTTTAATGGTGATTGTATTGCTCTTTTGATAATTTCGGCTGTAATTTATTAAACCCAAAATTGTCATTAGTCCAAAAATTTCTAATGACTGCCATTAGGAAAAAGTTGACTTAAGTTATTAAAGAACAACAGGTTAACTAACTGCCAAGCTGTTAATTTTAGA
>JALWEC010000209.1 GCA_027036655.1 Melioribacteraceae bacterium | reverse complement strand
ACCCCGTAATATGTCATTCTGAGTCCCGACAAAGTCGGGAAGAAGAATCTCAAAACCAGTAATTATACCGAATTTAGAGATATTTCGGACGGCTTACATCTTCGCCCCCGACAAAAAGCTTTTGTGGCAAGCTTGACGAACTCAATATGACAAATTTAGGTTTTGCAAAAGTCTCTCTTAATTTTTTAATTCCGGGTACCACTCCTTAACCTTTTTAAGAAAATGTTCAGACGAATTTTCCCATTTAAATTTTTCCGCCCATTTTTTTGCATTTTCACCAAGTTTGTTCCTAAATTCTTCATCTTCTATCAGTGAAATAATCTTTTTTGCGACTTCCGTTTTATCATTGGAACTTACAAGCAAGCCTGTCTCGCGATCGACGATTGAATCTCTCAACCCTTCAACATCAGCTCCCACAACCGGAGTTCCCATTGCGTTTGCTTCAATCACCGTAATTCCCCATCCTTCTTTCGCGGGCAAAGTTACAAAAATCCACGCTTTTCCCAACTCTTCGGCTTTCTCTTTTTCAGTCAAAAATCCGAGAAAAGTTACATGTTCGGTTAATTTCTTCTTTTCAACATATTCCGTTAATTCTTTCAGATGATCTCCTTTCCCGCCGATTCTAAGTTCAAGATTCGGAAACTCCGTAATGAGCAAATCGAGCGTATCAATAATTTTTTCCAACTGCTTGTATTTTTTTATTCTACCGATATATGCGATTGTCGGATGCTCCGATTTTTCAACATGGATATTCTCAAAAAGCTCGTGATTAACCGCGTTGTAGAGTAAATCAATTTTTTCAGGTGAACAGCCCATTAAAATCAGTTCGTTTCTTGTGCTCGGAGAAACGGCGAAAATCGGAGTGTCTCGATAAATCTCCGGAATTTTCTTCTCCTTTGCAATTATGTAATATGCCATAGGAGCGGGAATTTCCTGATAGAGAGAATTACCGTGAATATGATGAATTATTCCGACTAAAGGTTTATCAACATAATGAGGCGTTCCAAGGGGGATTTTGGAAATGTCGTCAACAACCAAATCGTAGTTTTCATTTTTCAGTTTGGTTTTGTAGAATCTTTTAAACTGCTTGTCGAACAAATATTTATTGCCGTGGCGTATTATTTTGATTCCGTCAATTACTTCACGCTCCGGCGCGCCTTGAAAAGCATGCGCAACAAGCGTTACGTCATGTCCCGCTTTTACGACATTTTTAAAAATTTCATGCATGTGAACTTCAGCGCCGCCCGCCTCCGGATTTTTAATGCAGCGCCAATTGACGACAAGAATTTTCATTCGATTTTCTCAACTAAATATTAACTTGATATTTTAATTAAAAATATTTGAACCGATTATGCAATTATACAAAAAGTTTAATCCTCTCGTATCTATAATTTTGCCCGCATATAATCGCGCTGATTTGCTGCCCCGCGCTATAGAATCAGTGTATCGGCAGACTGAAAAGAATTTTGAGCTTATTGTAATTGACGATGGCAGTACTGATAATACTTTTGATATTATTAATCGGCACATAGAATCTTATGAAAATATCCGTTATGTTAAACAGCAGAATATGAAATTGCCTATCGCATTAAATGTGGGAATAAAACTGGCGGCGGGAAAATATATTACTTTTCTCGGAAGCGACGACAGGTATAAGCCGGAGCATCTTAAATCAAGAGTAGAGTATTTGGAAAATAATCATGATGTTGACATGCTTCACGGCGGAGTGGAAATTATTGGGAATAAATTTGTTAAGGATAAAAACGATTTGTCCAAACTGATAAATATTGAAGATTGCGCGGTCGGCGGAACATTTTTCGGAAAACGCGAAGTTTTTATCGAGCTTGACGGATTTAAGAATATTGCTTACAGTGAGGACTCTGAATTTTTAGAAAGAGCGGAAAAAAGATTTAAGATTAAAAAATATAACAAACATAAAACTTATGTTTATTACAGAGATTCCGAAGACAGCATCTGCAACACAATTTGAGTAATTTTGAGGGACAATTTTTACCTTTTTAAATTATTTTTAAAGTATGAAACAAATACTAAAGCTTGCAGTCCCGAATATATTAACTAACCTCTCCGTCCCGCTTCTCAGTTCGGTCGATACCGCCGTAGTAGGTCATCTCGATAAAATCAGCTACCTTGGCGCCATTGCAATCGGCTCGATGATTTTTAACTTTATTTACTGGGGATTCGGTTTTCTGAGAATGGGGACAACCGGGATGACGGCAATCGGATTCGGGAAAAACGACAGCACGGAAACCGCTTCAATCAGCGGAAGAGCTATGTTTATTGCCATTGCGGCGGGGATTCTTCTTATTATACTTAGAACACCGATAAATGATTTGAGTTTTTACCTTGTAAACGCTTCGCCCGAAGTTGAAAAATACGCCTCGCAATATTTTTATATCCGTATATTTGCGGCTCCGGCAACGCTTGCAATTTATGTTTTTCACGGCTGGTTTCTCGGAATGCAGAATGCAAAATATCCTCTTATTTTGCTTGTTACCGTAAATACGCTCAATATTTTATTTAATCTCCTTTTTATTTATCAATTCGGAATGAAATCCGACGGAGTAGCTTGGGGAACGCTTGTCGCACAATATTCCGGATTGCTTCTTGCCATATTTCTTTATCTGAAAAAATATTCATCTCAGCTCAGTTTTTTCAAATTTGAGAGCATTTTTCATATAGAAGAATTAAAACGGTTTTTCAAAATTAATACTGATATTTTCTTTCGTACATTAGCTTTGATTTTCACGCTTAGCTTTTTCACAGCGGAATCGGCGCAATTCGGCGACAATGTTCTTGCTGCAAATACAATATTGCTCCAACTTTGGATTTTTCTCTCCTACGCTGTTGACGGATTTGCATTTGCTGGGGAATCACTTGTAGGAAAATATAAAGGGAGGAAAAACCGAGCGGCGCTTAAAACGGTTGTGAAAAAATTATTCATGTCGGGATTTATCATTGCAATATTTTTTACGCTGGTATATCTGTTAGGTGAAGAACAAATTCTTTATCTTTTCACCAACGATAAAGCGGTAGTCGAACTTGCCGTTACATATTTTCTCTGGACAGCTTTAACTCCGGTAATCAACAGCATCAGCTTTCTCTGGGATGGAATATACATCGGAGCAACTGCTACCGCCCCGATGCGCAACACAATGATTTTCAGCGCTGTTTTTATTTTTCTTCCCACTTACTATTTATTTAAAGATTCTATCGGTAACGAGGCGCTTTGGCTTGCGATGGTATTGTTTATGGTTGCGCGCGCAATCGGTTTAACTTTAACCTCAAAGAAGTATATCTTTAATACTTGATTAAGTATTTGACCTTTAAGTTTCTAGTTTACCTGGAAGGTTAAAATCCCCTGTTTTTCTTATATTAATTTTATCGGAAATGAAAATTTTGTTGTTTGTCTTTTTTTTTATAACAATCTATGAGGGAAAATATTATGAGAAATGAAATAATATTGTACAGCCCAAACGGTTTATCAGAACATATCGAAGTTAGAATTGAAGATGATACTGTATGGTTAAACCGTAACCAAATAGCAATTCTTTTTGATAGAGATATTAAAACGATTGGCAAACACATTAACAATGTATTCAAAGAGAAGGAATTAGACAAAGTGTCAACTGTCGCAAAATTTGCGATAGTTCAAAATGAGGGAGGCAGATTAGTTGAAAGACATATTGAACATTACAACCTCGATGTTATTATTTCGGTAGGATACAGGGTGAAGTCCAAACGGGGCACACAATTTCGTATCTGGGCGAATAAAATACTGAAAGAATATTTATTGAAGGGCTATTCATTAAATCAAAGGATTGATCGAATTGAAAGTAACGTTGAAAAACTTACCGATAAATTAGAACGGATTGACCTTAAGATTAATGTAAACTCACTCCCTAATCAAGGAGTATTTTTTGACGGTCAAATTTTTGACGCTTACAAACTGATTTCCGATATAATCAAAAAAGCAAAAAAATCCATAATTCTTATAGATAATTATATTGA
>JALWEC010000208.1 GCA_027036655.1 Melioribacteraceae bacterium | reverse complement strand
GCATAATCAAAATGTTTGCCTGTATATTCTTCCAATTTTAAAATTGAGCCGTGAATAAAACTTACATTCTCATACCCGAATTCTTTAAGGTGCATATTCGCATACTTAATGTTCAGAGAGGATAAATCCAAACCGACAACTTCTTTACAATGATTTGCCAACTGAAATTCCAGCCTTCCTGTTCCGCATCCAACGTCGAGCAATGTTGAGTCTTTGTCAATCAAAGTTTTAAAAATTCCGAAAATTAAATCTTGATGAGGAGCGATAAACCTATCGTAGAATAATCCGTCGTACCAGTGTTTTTTATCTTCCATTTTTCTTTCTCAAATTATGTTAATCAATTTTGCAGCCATTAAAAGCATCACAAATATAAGAATTATTTTTATTGCCTTCTCTCCTTTCTTAACCGCAAATTTAACCGCGAGTTTTGCCCCGAGCATATTCCCGAAAGCAAGACCGAGTCCCAATCCCCAATTAATATTTCCCGAAAGAATAAAAATCAGCAGAACGGGAAGCGTATAAAACCAAACGATAAAAACTTTGTGCATATTAACCCGGATTAAATCGAACTTCATCAGATTATGGAGAATTGTCATAAATATGAATCCTACTCCCGCCTGAATGGTCCCGCCGTAAAATCCGGCTATAAACATCGCGAGATACGACCATCCGGAAACGTGTTTATCGTTACTTTTCCGAAGCGCTTTCGATTTCGGAATAAAAAGAGTAGCGATTACAAATATTATTACTCCGGTTAAAATCTTTTTAAAAAGTAAATCATCAATATTTATTGCCCAGAAAGCTCCGGCTATTGCTCCGGGAAGCGTGAATAAAGCAAGTTTCAAACTGAGTTTTGTATCGCTGAAATCTTCCTTTTTAAAGGAATAAATAGCGGAGGAGTTTTGCAGAAGAATTGCCAGACGGTTTGTACCGTTTGCAGTTGCTCCGTCCAACCCCATAAAAATCAATATGGGAAGCGTTAAAGTTGAACCGCCTCCGGCGTTAACATTAATAAAACCGGCAAAAATACCGACAAGAAAAAGAATAAAAACGGATAGGATTTCGTTCATAAAATTCTCTTATTAAAAAGTTAATCAAAATTACAAAAAAGAAGTTAAATGGAAAACGGATCTGTTTTCATCCGAACAATTACATTTATGGCATCAAAAGTATTTCAAAATTCGGCTTAATTTCCGGTTTTGAGATTCTTTCCGCCAATCCGCCTTGGCGGAGGATCCGCTTCGCTCCATTCAGAATGACATATTACTGGGTTATGCAAAGCCTTCAAATATTTAATCAATGATACTATAAAACGATTTCAATCCCGATTGCGCTTTAGTTTTAATCGGGAAAATATTTCGTTTTGTTTCAGCATTAATGGTTCGCTGTTTTTAATTTAAAGTTTACAATTATTTATTTTTATTAGAGGAAACAAAATGAGCGATAAAATTTCAAACTTCTTTTATCCTGAAACACTCTGTGTAGCGGGAGCTTCCACTAAGGAGAAAAGCATCGGTTACGAATTACTGAAGTCAATAAAAGTTTACGGATACAAGGGGAAAGTATTTCCCGTAAATCCGAAAGCGGACGATATTCTCGGCTACAAATGCTTTAATTCGATTGAGGCGATAAAGGAGAAAATCGACTTGGCGATTGTCGTTGTTCCCAAAAGGTTTGTCGAGACTACGGTAGCTTCCCTTTTAACGCAAGGGGTTAAATCAATTGTTATTGTTACCGCCGGCTTTAGGGAAACGGGAAAAGAAGGAGCCGAACTGGAGGAAAAGATTTTATCTTTGGCAAAAAAAGCCCGCGCGCGCGTTGTCGGTCCGAATTGTATGGGCGTTATCAATTCGCTTGATTCCGTGAAATTGAACGCGACTTTTGTCGCTGAAAAACCGGAAACCGAAGCCGTCGGATTTCTTTCGCAGAGCGGGGCGCTGGGAGCCGCAGTAATTAATTCTCTTCGTGAAACGGAAATTAGATTCGCGCATTTTATCAGCGTCGGGAACAAAGCGGACATAAATGAAAACGATTTGCTCCGCTTCTGGGAAAAGGATAAAAATATTAATGTTACGACTTACTATCTCGAAAGTTTCGTTGACGGCGAAAATTTTATCAAACCGTTTCTTACCGGAAAGATTAAGAAACCTGCGATAGTGTTAAAAGCAGGTCGTTCAAAGTCGGGTATGAAAGCGGCTTCTTCTCACACCGGCGCGCTTGGCAGTAAGGACAAGGTAGTTGACGCGCTATTGAAACAGGCGGGAATTATTCGGGTTGATACGATCAGCGAAATGTTTAATCTGGTAAAAGGATTTGAAAACTTTCCCGCGCCGAAAGGGAACAGAATCGCGGTCGTTACAAACGCCGGAGGTCCCGCCATACTTGCCGTTGACGCATTGCAGAGCGAAGGACTTGAACTGGCAGAGTTCTCGAAAAAAACGTTGCAAAAATTAAATGAAATAGTTCCGAAAGAAGGCGCAAAAAATAATCCGGTTGATTTACTACCGGGGGCAACGGCGGATGTTTACACAGAAGTTAATAAGACCGTTTTGGCGGATAAAAATGTTGACGCCGTTGTTTCTATCTTTGTGGAGCCTGTTATGGTTGCGCCATTGCCTGTGGTGCAATCGGTAATCAACATAAAATCGAGAAAACCTATTTATCAAGTTGTGATGCCTCTTCCCGAGTTTTGGGGCGAGTACAAAAAAAATCAGAAACCATTTATTCCCTTGTTTAAAAATCCCGAAGAACCGGCAAAAGTAATTTCGGGGCTACTCTTCCACAATAAGAAACTATCCGAGAGAAAATTAAATAAAAAATTATATGCGGATTTGTTTGCAGAGTACAACACTCGACAAATATCGGGAAACGAATTGCTGGACAATAAAGCAACTCTTTCATTGGCTCGCAAATACGGAATTCCTATCCCGAAGAATAGAATTGTTTTGCCTGAAAAAATAAAATCATTTTCCGGAATTGATTTTCCCCTTGTAATTAAAGGGATAAATAAATCGTTCACGCATAAATCCGACTTTGGCGCGGTACTTGTGAATATTAAAAACAAGAAGGAATTGCAAATTGCGTCAAAAGAAATTATTGATTCGCTTAAAAAAAAGGCTCTGACCGTGGATGAATTTTTAATTCAGAAATTTGTAAAACCTAAGTTCGAGCTTCTTATCGGCGGTTTCCGCGATCCCTCTTTCGGGCCTGTAATTATGTTCGGTTCGGGAGGAAAATATGTTGATTATTTAGATGATACTCTTATCCGTTCGGCTTTTATTACCGAGGATGAAGTTCTATCAATGATTAAAGAAACCGTAATCGGAAAATTAATTTCCGGAGTAAGAGGAGAGAAAGGAGTTAATCTAAAAAGTGTGGCGCGAATAATTTTGAAATCCGCAAAGATGCTCCGTGAAAACAAAAACTTAATTGAGTTTGATATCAATCCTTTAATTATTGATGAAAACTTAAAACTCTCGGCTGTTGATATAAGAATAAAAGTAGGATGACGGATTTCATTTTTTGCGGTTTTTCTCTTATTATTAGAACTTAAAATTTTGATTATTTGAAAAATAAAAGGATAAAAGATGGCTACAAAAACTGCATTTATTAAACAACTGCGCGGAATAACTCTCGTAGGAAAAACTAACTCGAACAACTGGGTAACTATGGACGGACCGGAAGACTTTTTCGGAAGCAACGCGGGAATCCGCCCGAAAGAAATGCTGCTGCTTAGTCTCGGCGGCTGTACGGCAAGCGATGTGATTGCAATACTTCAGAAAAAGAGAGTTAAGTTGGATAATCTTGAAATGAATATTTCCGCCGAAGAAACCGAAGAACATCCCAAGGTTTATAAATCAATTAATTTGGAGTATGTTTTTTACGGTAAAGATATTAAAACAAAAGATGTTGAAAGAGCAATACAGCTTTCACAGGAAAAGTATTGCGGAGTAACTGAGATGTTGCGACACTCCGTTGACATCTCGCACAGCTATAAAATAGTCGATACTTCCGAAGAATAAATAAATTGCC
>JALWEC010000207.1 GCA_027036655.1 Melioribacteraceae bacterium | reverse complement strand
GTGATAAATGTTGTCGTCCCTCCGATTACTTCGGTTTTGAAATCGGTTTGAAGTTCCTCAAAGTTAAAGTATCTTTTTATCACATACTCCTCCACACATATTTTTGAACGTGTTTTAAATATAAAAAAAGATTTTTTTATTATAGAAACCTTTATAGATCCTCAGCGATTCATAGCTTGGTGTTTCCTAAATTCCGAAGGGATTAGTTTGCTAAAGCGGATTGATAAAATTTTATCCACATTAAGTTATATACTACCACCATTAATTATACCGGATTTCGAGATATTTCGGACGTTTTTCACCTCAGCACTCAACAAAAAACGGTTGGGGGTAAGCAGGGCGAACACAAGGTAACAATTATATGTTTTGCAAAGGTTTCTTATACTTATTTTTAACACTGAATCGCCGGCAAAATATGTGAAATTTGGTAGGCGAAATTATAATGATTATTTTTGTTTTCTATTTTTAAGGAGAATAACGAAAGATGAAATTTAATAGAAGAACTCATACAAACGGGGAGCTGCGTTTTAAGGACGCCGGTAAAACCGTAACGCTTAACGGCTGGGTTAACTCCAGAAGAGATTTGGGCGGACTGATATTTATTACTCTGCGCGACAGATACGGCATAACGCAGATTGTTTTTGAACCGGAGGGAGAAAGCGCGCTTTACGAAGCCGCCAAAAAACTTCGCAACGAGTTTGTCGTTTCCGTCGAAGGCGTAGTCAGAACGCGCCCGGAAGATATGGTAAATCCCGCAATGGAAACCGGAGAAATCGAAGTTATTGCAGAAAAACTTGTAATTCTGAATGAAGCGGAAACCACGCCTTTCCCGATTTCCGATAAAACCGAAGCGAGCGAAGAACTCCGGTTAAAATACCGCTATCTCGATTTGCGAAGAAAAGAGATGCAGAACAATCTTCTTCTGCGGCACAAAATGTATCAGATTGTGAGAAAATATTTTGACTCCAAAAACTTTGTGGAAGTCGAAACTCCCGTGCTGATGAAAAGCACTCCCGAAGGCGCGCGCGATTACCTTGTGCCGAGCAGAATTCACAAGGGAAAATTTTACGCGCTTCCTCAATCTCCGCAGACCTACAAACAGCTTTTGATGGTTGCCGGAATGGACAGATATTTCCAGATAACAAAATGTTTCCGCGACGAAGATTTGCGCGCGGACAGGCAGCCTGAATTTACTCAGATTGACGTTGAGATGTCGTTTGTAGATACCGAAGACGTTTTTGAAATTGTTGAAGAATTAATGAAAGTTCTCTTTAAAGAGATTAAAGATTATGATATAGAACTTCCGCTTAAGAGACTTCCCTACAACGAGGCGATGGAAAAATACGGAAGCGATAAACCGGATTTGCGTTTCGGAATGGAAATCGTGAATTTAAACGAAGCGGTAAAAAATTCCGAATTCAGAGTTTTTAAAGATTCGTCGGAAAGCGGAATTGTCGGAGGACTCCTTGCAAAAGGATGCGCCGGATATTCCCGCAGTAAATTGGACGGATTGACTAAGTTTGTTAAGGAACTCGGAGCGGGCGGACTTGTTTGGATGAAAGTTAAGGAAGGCGTTCTTGAATCGCCCGTAGCGAAGTTTTTATCGGATGAAGAAAAAGAGAAAATTCTTTCGGCAATGAACGCTGAAAATGACGATTTAATTTTAATTGTTTCCGGAAGCAAAAATAAATCGCTGAACATACTCGGCGCGCTTCGTTTGGAAATGGCGAAACGAATGGAGCTTATAAAACCGGACACAAAACCTTCGCTTCTTTGGGTAACGGATTTTCCTCTTCTCGAATGGGACGAAGAAACAAACCGCTATTACGCAATGCATCATCCGTTTACCTCGCCTCGCGTTGAAGATTTGGAACTGCTCGAGAGCGACCCCGGAAAAGTCCGCGCACGCGCTTACGACTTGGTACTGAACGGTAACGAAATTGCAGGCGGCAGTATCAGAATTCATTCTTCGGATGTTCAGCATAAAATGTTTAACGCGCTCGGAATATCGAAAGAGGAAGCGGAAGAGAAATTCGGATTTTTGATGAATGCATTCAAATTCGGCGCGCCTCCGCACGGCGGAATAGCTTTCGGTTTTGACAGAATGGCGATGCTCTTTGCGGATAAATCTTCCATTCGCGATATGATTGCTTTCCCGAAAACAACAAGCGCGCTCTCTTTAATGGATAATTCTCCTTCGACGGTGGACGAAGCCCAGCTCAAGGAACTTCACATTAAAATTGCCGATTAAAAGTGAACGTAAGACGCGAGACGCGAGACGTAAAACGTAAAACAAATAAATAATATTCTACTTTGTGATACTTGTTTTACAGATTCGCAGACGCGACACGTTTTTCTTGAGTTATTAAAATCTTATTATGATTATTTAACACAATTGCCAAATAACTAACGACCAATGGCTTATGACCATTTTTATGTTTTGTGAAAATCTATTGGAATGCTTTGCATAACTCAATTTATTTGTCATTCTGAGTCCCGACAAAGTCGGGAAGAAGAATCTCAAAACCGGTAATTACACCGAATTTAGAGATATTTCGGACGGCTTTTATTTTCGCCTTGGCGGACTCATTTTTGCAAAGGTTTCTATTATGCAAAATCCGTTTTGCCCGCGTTCCGTTATTTCCTTTAAATTGGGAGATTAAAAAAATGAAAAATCAGTAAAATATGCCCGAGAATAGAAAAGACAACATAAAAGAAATTTATAGAAGGATAGACGAATACAACCGGAATCTCTTTCCCATGATGAATCCCGTTACGGCGGCTTTTTTGGCGTTGTTCGGAGTTTTTATTTTGTATCAGGTTGTGGGAAGTTTAATAACGCTGATTATTTTCGGTTTTAAACTTGAAAACGCAGATACTAACGCGATGCGGCTGATGACGATGGCGGGGCAATTCCTTTTTATTCTTCTTCCGGCAATTTGGCTTGCAAAAGCGGTTTACGGCGACGTTTCAACCGTGCTTCGGGTTAGGCGAATTCCCCCCGCGAAGGAATTCGGTTTTGCGATTGCCGGATTGGCTATACTTACTCCGTTGCTGCAAATCTTTATTACGCTGCAGAATTATGTTATTACTCATCTTGCCGAACATTCCGCGCTTATCAATTCCTTCAAGCATTTCCTTGATAATATGGATAAATTTGTCGAGTCGTCATATCTTGATATCCTGACAACACATAATATTTTTGAAACTTCGCTTGTTATTCTCGTTGTTGCCATTACTCCCGCGATATGCGAAGAAGTGTTTTTTCGTGGGTTTGTTCAAAAGAGCTTCGAGCTAAAGCTGAAACCGGTTTGGGCGATTTCCATCACTTCGATTTTCTTTGCGCTTTACCATTTCAATCCGTACGGATTGGTTTCTTTGTTCTTTCTTGCAACGTTCCTCGGTTGGTTTGCTTACAGAGGAAAATCAATTTTACTTTCGATGACGATTCACTTTCTCAATAATCTGTTTGCCATTGTGATGTATTTAATTTACGGCAAAGACGAACTTATTTCAAATCCGGATGTATCTAACATAAATATTCCCGAAACTATAGGGGAATTCGGATTTCTTTTGGTTCTTTTCATTATATTTTTTATCTATGTAAGAAAATATTATAAAAATCTGGAGGAGTCATGAAAACATGTCCCAAATGTCACAAAGAATTTAACGACGACGTATTAGTCTGCCCCGAATGTAATGTTGAATTAATTCCGGTCGAAACCGTCGAAGACTGGATTACCGTTTATACAACCTACGACGTTGTGGAAGCCGAGATGCTGAAAGCCAATTTAAGCGGAGCCGGAATTGAAGCGGTTGTTCTTAACGAAAAGGACAGCAACTTCCCGGGACCGGGCGATACTGCCGTGGTAAAACTTAACGTTCGACCCGACGATTTCGAGGACGCAAAAAAAATCATAGAAGATATAAATAACAAAGCGGAATAATATTGAGCAAAAGCAACAGATCACTTAGAATTTTAGTAGCGTTAATCGCGATTCCGTTTCTCCTTTTTATGGCGTATTGGGGAAATTGGCTTTTTTTATTATTTACCCTAGC
>JALWEC010000206.1 GCA_027036655.1 Melioribacteraceae bacterium | reverse complement strand
TCGTAATGGCGCTCGGATTGGGAACTCCGTATCTAGTTCTTGCTATTTTCTCGGGTAAAATCAAAAACTTGCCCCGTGCCGGAATGTGGATGAAGGGCGTGGAAAGAATCTTCGGATTTATATTAATCGGAATGGCATTTTATTTCCTTCTTCCTCTTATGCCGAAAAGTTTCAGCGGTTACGTACTGCCTGTTTATGCTATTCTGGTCTCTCTTTATCTCATCTTTATTGATAAACTTGCCAACGAGGTTAAGGGTTACAAAATATTTAAGATTTCGTTCTCGGTGATTATTCTCGCGCTTTCAATTTGGGCGCTGATTCCCACCAAGGAATTAAAACCGGACTGGCATAAATATTCGGAACAAACATTTGAA
Organism: Melioribacteraceae bacterium; assembly: GCA_027036655.1. GTDB lineage: Bacteria > Bacteroidota > Ignavibacteria > Ignavibacteriales > Melioribacteraceae > WGAL01. Next base: position 3,686 of record JALWEC010000206.1, on the reverse strand, counting down.
ACAGCAATCAAAAATCATAAAAAAATCGTTATTGATTTTTATGCCGATTGGTGTATTCCTTGTAAGGAACTGGACGGAATAACTTTTTCGGACCCGAAAGTTGTCGCAAAGATGAAAGAATTTACTCCTTTAAAAGTTGATATGACAAAATCCCTTTCGGATGAGACCGAGGCTGTAAGAGAAAAATTTAAGATTGTCGGTATGCCGACGATAATTTTCTACAATTCGAGCGGCAAGGAAGTTAAAAGAGTCTCCGGATTCGTAAAACCTGAAGATTTCTTGAAAATATTGAATAAAATAGAGTAATTATTTGAAAGATAAGTTTATCTTATTTATTTTTAGCAATTCATTTAAATAATTAATGTAAAATTAACTGAAGAGATATTTAAAATGTCTGAAGAAGTCCACGAAAAGAAAGTCGAGAGTCTAAGCGATGTTACAGTGATGTTTGCCGGCGACTCCGGCGACGGTATGCAGTTGACCGGTAGCCAGTTTAGTTCGACAACTGCTTTGGTCGGAAACGACCTGAACACATTTCCCGATTATCCTGCGGAAATTCGCGCCCCCGCCGGAACCATTTACGGTGTAAGCGGATTTCAACTTCATTTCAGTTCGAAAGATATTCACACGCCCGGCGATTCGCCCGACGTACTTGTCGCGATGAATCCCGCGGCATTAAAGAAAAACCTTCCGAATTTGAAAAAGCATGCAATGATAATTGTTAATGTTGATGCATTCACACCAAAAGGATTGAAATTAGCAAAATATGAATCAAATCCGTTGGAAGACGGTTCGCTCGAAGGATTCGATGTTTTTCCGGTTCATATTACAAAAATGACCGAAAACGCTTTGAAAGATACGGGACTTAGCCCTAAAGACATTGTAAGAAGTAAAAACTTTTTTGCCTTGGGATTGATGTACTGGCTGTTTAATCGTCCGTTAGAACCTACAATGGATTGGGTAAAACAGAAATTTGCAAAACATCCCGAACTGATTGACGCAAACATAAAAGCTCTTAAAGCTGGATATCACTTTGGCGATACCGCAGAGTTTTTCACTACAAGATATAAAATCAGTCCGGCAAAATTAGCTCCCGGTAAGTACAGAAGTATTTCCGGTAATCAAGCTACCGCAATGGGATTTGTAGCCGCTTCGCAATTAAGCGGATTGCAATTATATCTCGGTTCATATCCTATTACTCCCGCTTCCGAGATTTTGCAGTATTTAAGCGCATACAGAAATTACGGCGTTATCACCTTCCAAGCTGAAGATGAGATTGCCGGCGTGGTTTCTACAATCGGCGCTTCTTTTGCAGGGAAATTGGCTATTACTTCAACCAGCGGTCCCGGATTAGCGCTTAAAACCGAAGCTGTCGGTTTGGCTGTTATGACGGAATTACCAATGGTTGTGATTAACGTACAGCGCGGCGGTCCGAGCACCGGATTACCGACAAAGACCGAGCAGGCTGATTTACTGCAGGCTATGTACGGACGCAACGGGGAAGCTCCGGTGGTTGTTGTTGCAGCCTCTACTCCAAGCGATTGTTTTACGATGGCGATTGAAGCTTCAAGAATTGCGCTTAAGCATATGACTCCCGTAATTTTACTAACCGACGGTTATATTGCCAACGGAACAGAGCCATGGAGAATTCCGGAAGTTGACGAACTCGAAAAAATAGAAGTTTCGTATGCTTCCGATCCTGAAAACTTCCAGCCTTATGCACGCGACGAAAAACTTGTTCGTCCTTGGGCTCCGGCGGGAACACCGGGATTCGAACATAGAATCGGCGGTTTGGAAAAAGCTAATATAACGGGAGACGTTAGTTACGACCCGCAAAATCATGACGAAATGTGCAGAATTCGAGAAGAGAAAATTAATTTCATAGCGGATGAAATTCCCGATCTCGAAGTCGTCGGCGACAAAGACGCAGATATTCTTTTAGTAGGTTGGGGAGGCACATACGGTGCAATTACCGACGCCGTAACTGATCTGAGAGAAAAAGGTCATAAAGTTGCTCAAGTGCATTTCAAATATATTAATCCGATGCCTAAAAACACCGAGGAAGTTCTAAAAAGCTACAAACACATTCTGATTCCGGAAATTAATCACGGGCAGCTTGCCACATTGATTAAAAGTAAATTCCTTATTCCGGTTATCCAATTTAACTTAGTTAGAGGCTTACCGTTTAAGTCTTCTGAAATTGAAGAAAAAGTATTAGAAATTCTCGGAGGCAAAAATGACTGATAAAATAGATGCACAGACACCAAAATTAACTCCCAAAGATTTTTCTTCCGGAGCTGATGTTCGCTGGTGCCCGGGTTGCGGCGACTATTCCATTTTAGCCCAAGTTCAAAGAACATTTGCTAAAATCGGTTATCAAAAATATGATCCTATAGTTATTTCGGGGATCGGTTGTTCAAGCAGATTTCCTTATTACATGTCCACTTACGGATTCCACGGAATTCACGGACGCGCGCCCGCATTGGCAACCGGCGTTAAGCTGGCGCTTCCCGATCATCCCGTTTGGGTTGTTAGCGGCGACGGCGACTTGATGAGTATTGGCGGTAACCACTTTATTCACGCTTGCCGTAAAAACATGGATTTGAAGATGCTTCTTTTCAATAACCGGATTTACGGTTTGACGAAAGGACAGTATTCTCCGACATCTGAAAAAGGTAAAATCACTAAAACTTCTCCTTACGGCTCGATTGATTATCCGTTTAATCCGATTTCATTGGCGCTCGGTTCTAACTCGACATTTGTTGCCAGAACAATTGATCACGAACCTAAGCATATGCAGGTGGTTCTTGAAAAAGCGGCTGAACATGTAGGAACTGCATTTGTCGAAATATTCCAGAACTGCGTTATCTTTAATCACGGAGCGTTTAATCCTTTGACAGATAAAGAAACAAAAGACGATCATCTGCTTTATCTCGAAGATGGTCAACCTATGATTTTCGGAAAGGATAAGGATAAAGGCATAGCGCTTAAAGGATTTGAGCCGGTCGTAATTGATCTAAATGACGGCAGCCACACAATTGACGACGTTCTTGTTCATCATGAAAAAGATGAAAGCGGAATTCTAGCTTTTATTCTTGCTCACATGACGGATCATCCCGATCTTCCTACGCCGATAGGCGTTTTCAGAAACGTAAGAAAAGAAACTTACGGCGAAGCTCTTTACCGTCAGATTGACGAAGTTACCGAGAAAAAAGGTAAAGGAACTTTGGAAACTCTGTTAAGCGAAGGAAACATCTGGGAAGTAAAATAAATTATTATTAAATAATTTATAAAATTCTTAAAAAGGCGAAGTATTTTCTTCGCCTTTTTTTGTATTATTACGCTTTAAATTAATTTTAATTGTGATGTTTAATAGAAAATAAATCGGGGCGTAAAAGTGCTGTCATATAAAAAACTTGCTGAAATTTTTAATTCGAATAAAACGTTTGTTATTTCCAGTCATATTAATCCGGACGGAGACGCAATAGGTTCGGAGCTAGGACTTTTTTACGCTCTCGGAAAAAACGGTAAAAATGTCAGGATTATAAATCATTCTCCTATACCTCGAGAACTTAAATTTTTAGATGAAGATAAAGTTGTTGAGAAATATTCTTCCCGTAAACACAATAAGTTTATTGCGGAAGCCGATATGCATATTTTTGTTGATATTAATCAAATTGACCGCG
>JALWEC010000205.1 GCA_027036655.1 Melioribacteraceae bacterium | reverse complement strand
TTGATTTTCGCAGAATAGAACTTAACGTAATTAAACAGCAGTTAAAAAAGATAGCCGACGACGAGGGTATAAACATTGACGACGAGAGCTTAACCCTGATTGCGCGCAAAAGCGACGGCGCTTTGAGAGACGCCGAGAGTTTTTTTGATCAGGTTGTTTCGTTTTCGGGGAAAGAGATAAAAGTTGAAGACGTTTCTTCAATGTTTAATCTTATCAACGACGAAGTCTTTTTTGAAATCTCGGACGCGATGCTTTCAAAAGATTTTCATACGGCGTTTTCCGTTACAAGAAAAGTTTATGAAAACGGATGGAACTTTGTTGATTTGGCAAACGGACTGTTAGAACATTTCAGAAATATTATGACTGTTGTAATTACAAAAAAGTCCGACCTGCTCGAAACTTCCGAGATGTTCAAAACTCGTTATTTGGAGTACGCCGATAAATTCAGCGAAGGAGATTTACTGCGCGTTCTTAATTTTCTCGGACAGCTCAGGAATGAAATGAAAACTTCTCAAAATCAAAAACTGGCAATTGAGATTGCACTAAGTCAGCTGATTGGTTTTGAGAAATCGGAAACAATTTCAAATTTGATTAAGCTGATAAACGAAGGCGGAGTTTCATCTTCGCCCGATTCCGGAATCAATCCGGTAAAAAAAAAAGTAGTTAAAGAGAAAAGCGTTTATTCCCGTCCCGAAAAGGAGGCGGACTTTATTGAGGAAGAACCGGCAGAAAAAGTTGTCAGGGATAATCCTCCGGATAATGAACTTTTTTTGAAAGTAAAACGGGAATGGCGGCAGTTTTTAATAAAGCTGCAGGAAATTAATTTTAGAGTCGCAACAAATCTTGTTGAATCAACTCCGATTGCGTTAAAAGAAAATACGCTCTTTATTGAACTTTCTCCTGAAGTGGATGCGGAAAATCTAAACGGCAAAACCGAAAAATGTACAATGATGCTTAACGATTATTTCAGCGCCCAATTAAAAGTTGAGGTTGTCGATAATAAAAAGAAAAAAGTTAGAAATGAGAAAAAGGAAGAAACTCCTTTAATCAAAGCGATTATAGAGCAGCTCGGAGGAAAAGAGATTTAACCGTTCATTTCATTTTGCAGAAGATTTTAAATCCGAGAAGGGAATAAAAACAAAATATTGTAAATTTGTTTATTGAATAATATAGATAGCGGGGGTTTATGTTTTCAAAAGTTATTGCTGCAGCCACATTCGGCATTGACGCTTACGCCGTTGACGTTGAAACTCATTACGAAAAACAAATGCCTTCTTTCACGGTCGTCGGTTTGCCTGATAACGCCGTAAAGGAAAGCAGGGAAAGAGTTAACGCGGCGATAAAAAATTCCGGATTCAAATTTCCCATAAAAAAAATAACCGTTAATCTTGCGCCCGCCGATATGCGCAAGGAAGGGAGCGCGTTCGATTTGCCGATCGCTGTGGGAATAATCGCGGCCACCGGAGAAATCAGTCCTTACTACTTAAGGAATTCAATGATGCTCGGCGAGCTTTCGTTAAACGGCGAACTGCGTAAAATCCGCGGCGCGCTTCCAATCGCGGTTGAAGCAAAAAAGCTGGGAATTAAACATCTGCTTCTGCCGAAAGAATCCGCCGAGGAAGCCGCAATCGTTGACGGCATTGAGGTTTACGGATTTAATTCGCTTGCCGAAGTAGTGAGATTTTTAAATGGAGAAGAAGGTTTTAAGCAAACTTTTGTAAGCAAAGAAGAACTTTTCAGACAGATTAATAATTATGTATTGGATTTTGCCGACGTAAAAGGTCAGGAAAACGTAAAACGCGCACTGGAAGTTGCCGCAGCCGGCGGACATAATATTTTAATGATCGGACCGCCCGGCTCGGGAAAAACAATGCTGGCAAAGCGTCTTCCCTCTATTCTTCCTCCCCTTACGTTTGACGAAGCTCTTGAAGCCACTAAAATTTATTCCGTCGCCGGAGTGCTCGACGCCTCAAGTTCTTTAATTACGGAAAGGCAGTTCCGCAGTCCGCATCACACTGTGTCGGACGCGGCGTTAATCGGCGGCGGTTCTTATCCCCGTCCGGGCGAAGTTTCCTTTGCGCATCACGGTGTATTGTTCCTTGACGAGTTTCCCGAATTCAAGAAAAACGTACTTGAAGTTCTGCGCCAGCCGATGGAAGACAGACGCGTAACGATAAGCCGCTCCAAGATGTCGGTTGAATTTCCGGCAAATTTTATGCTTGCCGCCGCAATGAATCCCTGCCCGTGCGGTTACCTAACCGACCCGGACCATGAATGCACATGCAGCGTTAACGCCATTCAGCGATACATGGGCAAAATCTCCGGACCGCTTGTCGATAGAATTGACATTCAGATTGAAGTTCCGGCTATAAAATACAAAGAGCTTGCAAGCGATACAACGGGAGAAACATCCGCCGAAATAAGAAAACGCGTTATCGCCGCCCGGCGGATTCAAACCGAAAGATTCGCGGATTTACCTAACGTTCACAAAAACGCCGATATGGGAACGCATGAAATCAGGAAGTACTGTAAACTCGACACCGCAGGAAAAGATTTACTGAAAATGGCGATAACCAAACTGGGCTTGTCGGCAAGGGCTTACGACAGAATTTTAAAAGTAAGCCGGACGATCGCCGATGTGGAGAACTCCGAGAATATTCTCGCCCAACATGTCGGGGAGGCAATTCAGTACAGAAGTCTGGATAGGGAACTGTGGAAGAAGTAAAACGGAAACGGAGTTTGAGCCGTCGTTGTAATCCATGAATCGGGTGCGGTTGCGAAACGGCGTTTGCAGAACAAGTAGCTGTGGCAGTAAAACTATGGAACCGGTGCTTTCACTCCGTTTGACATCGATGACGGGATTAAAGAGAGTTTGATTTTTCTCGTAAATTCACTTTCTAATATTTCAAAATTGGAATATCTTTGTTTGAACGTAAATAAAAATTGATGCAAAATGAAAAAATTGATTATTGATGGAAATTCTTTGACTTTGGAAAAAATTGATTTCTTCCTTAAAGAAAATCCCGCTGTTGTTTTATCGAAAGAATCAAAAGCAAATGTTATAAAAGCCCGTAAGCAAATTGAAAAATGGGCGGAATCCGACGAGGTCATTTACGGAGTTACAACCGGATTCGGAGAATTTGCAAACGTTAAAATTTCAAAAGAGCATATAGAGGAATTACAAGTTAATCTTATCAGAAGTCACGCAGCCGGTGTCGGCGAACCGCTTCCACCGCACATAGTTAAAATAATGATGCTGTTACGCGCCAACGCGCTTGCCAAGGGCTTTTCCGGAATTCGCCTTTCGACACTTCAGCTGTTGATTGAGATGATTAACAATAATATTATTCCCGTAATTCCCTCTCAAGGCTCCGTCGGCTCAAGCGGCGATTTGGCGCCATTGTCTCATCTCGTACTTGCAATGATTGGGGAAGGGAAAGTACAAATTATTCCCGATATTAATTCCCCGAAAGCGGCTGATGCAAAAGTCCGAAGCGCAAAGAGCGTGTTAAAGAAATTCGGATTAACGCCGGCAAAACTTACCGCGAAGGAAGGACTTTCCCTTAACAACGGAACTCAGATGATGACCGCTTTTGCTTCGTATGTTTGTATTAAAGCCCGCGAGCTTACCAAAATTTCCGATATAGCCGCCGCGCTTTCTCACGAAGCTTTGCGAGGCACCGACAAAGCTTACGATTTGCGCCTTCATAAACTTCGTCCCTACAAAGGACAAATTAATACAGCGCAAAACATGCTGAATATGATTAAAGGAAGCGAAATAAGAAAGTCGCATCTTAAAAACGACAACCGCGTTCAGGATTCCTACTCTATCCGTTGCGTTCCGCAGATTCACGGAGCGTCAAAGGACGCCGTAAATTTTATTTGTTCGCAGGTTGAAATCGAGCTGAATTCGGCAAACGATAATCCGCTGATTTTCCCCGACGACGGAGATCATCTCGAAGGGGGAAACTTTCACGGACAGCCGGTCGCTCTCCCACTTGATTTTATGAAAATCGCGCTCGCCGAATTGGCGAATGTTTCCGAACGAAGAACGGAGCGGCTTG
>JALWEC010000204.1 GCA_027036655.1 Melioribacteraceae bacterium | reverse complement strand
ACCCATGAATTCAGATTGATTTTTGTATCGCTGTCGTTTAATACCGCTACATATTCTCCGTGCCAATTCATTCCCGCCGTTGAAAATGAAAGTTCGATTTGCTTTTCGCCGGATGATTTGCTTTCGACCAGATATTCGAGCGTCGGTTTGGTAATCAATCCTTCCGGAAGTTTATTAACGCTGAGAGTATATTTGCTGAAATCGGGCAGCATCAAAAGTCCTCCTTTCTTTCTGCGCAAAACAAGACTGTTGCCATTTACCGAAAGAAGTTTTCCGGAGATTTTTTCCCCTTTGTCGCTCGCTATTTTTATTTCCTTTCCAAGGTATTTATCCAGAATTGTATTCATGTTTGCCAGATCGTATCTGTAATTCTGCTCCAATATAATTCCGGGAAACTTGATGTGTACGGAGGTTGGGTCAATACGGGAAGGAACGTCCGCGATGCGTATTACCGATTTGCCGGCGGCTGCGTTAACGGCGCGGACTTCCTTTATTACGCCAAGGTCGTTATTGTAAACGGTAACGTAAGTTGTTTGAGAAAAAATATTGACTGCCGAAAAGAAAAAAATCGCTAATATTAAAAATCGTTTTAAGTTCATTTTGCACTCCGGTTTTGTTGTTCGTTTTATTAACTATTATTTGCAAAATAATAAATAATCAGTTTTATTTACGACTTATTTTTTAGGAAATGAAATGTCAAAAAAATTATCAAAACATCCAATAGTCGATTATTTTTTCCTTACTCTCGGCGCTGCAATAATGGGAATCGGAATCGGCGTGTTTTTAATTGACGCCAAAGTCGTACCGGGCGGAGTAACCGGAATCTCGATGGCGCTCCATTATCTTACCAACGGAAAACTTCCCGTGGGCGTTACAATCTGGGTGTTGAATATCCCGATTTACATTCTCGGGATAAAAGTTCTCGGAAAAAGATTCGGCGTAAGAACTTTTTATGCTTTTACTCTGAATTCATTTTTTATTGATTTTTTCCGGGGCGATATTCCCGGGCTCAGACTCTTCCGGCTGCAGGATTCCGCCGCTGTGCACGAACTTCTGAAACATGATTTTTTCTTTTTGATTTTTGTAGCTGCCGCTTTGCTTGGGGGCGGACTCGGAATAATCTTTAAGTTTAAAGGAACAACCGGCGGAACGGATGTAATAGCCGCAATATTAAATGAAAAATTCGGGATTAAAACCGGTATCGCGATGCTTATGACTGACCTTGTAATTGTTTCGTTTGCCGGTTTAGTGCTGCAATTTAAACATGTAGCAAACGACAAACCTACGCTTGTGCTTGTTTTTTATGCAATCTTTCTGATTTACATTTCCGCAAGAATTGTCGATTTGATTATTGACGGATTTGATTATGCGAGAAGCGCGTTTATTATTTCGGATAAGAACGATGAGATCGCAAAAGCGATAATCAATAATCTGAGCCGCGGCGCGACTGCAATCCGCACAAGAGGATTGTATAAAAATGTTGAAAGGGATGTAATTTACACCGTTGTAACGCTGAAAGAATTGGGTCGCCTTACCGACATGATTAGAGAAATAGACCCTGATGCTTTTGTTACAATAAATAATGTTCATGAAGTTTTGGGAAGCGGATTCAGAAGGAGAATTTAGCCTGTTTTTCCCAAGAAAAGAGATGAATCTTTTCACCATTTGTTTCATCAAATGCTATTTGAATTTATTAAACAGGAATTTGGAAATGGAAGAATTACCACAGACTGATTTGCTTACGATTGAAGAATATGAAAAATTTGTATCCGAAAACCCCGGCGCGGTGATTTATTTCAGCACGCCTCAATGCAATGTTTGTAAAGTTTTAAAACCTAAATTAAAAGAGCTGCTTAAAGAGGAATTTCCCGAAATGAAATTCGCTTATGTTGATTGTGAGAAAGCGGCGGAACTTGCGGGACAAAACCAAGTTTTTGCAGTTCCCACGGTTCAGTTCATGCTGGACGGACGCGAGTTTATCAGAAAATCGAGAAATATACATTTACCTTCGCTTCATGAGGAACTTTCCCGTCCCTACTCGATGATGTTTGAGTAAGAAGTAAAACGAAAAACGTAAGACGTAAAACGCGAGACAAGATTATAATTTGTCATCCTTAATTGAGCTAAACTTACGCTGACTATTTTCTGTTGGGGCTTGCACTTTTTCAAATCCTAATTTTGTCATTGCGAACTCCGATGTTTTTTATCGGAGTGTGGCTCCGCCTTGGCGGACTCCTAAATACTAAACTTCAGCCGTTAAACCGTTTTTGAATATTCAACAACCGCGTGTTTCCCGATGAGATTGCCGCGTCGCTCCGCTCCTCGCAATGACAGTTACAATTTAAAGAATACGCAATCCGCCTTGGCTGAACTTAGTCGCTCCTCTCCTCGTAATAACGGAAATTTTCATTATCGTCAAAAAAACATTTTCAGCAGACTTACAAGTAATTTTATCACTGTCGCGTTCCACTACTTGGCGACATAGCGATAATACTTTAAAAAAGATATTGAATCTTTATTAAGGGCTTTACATCAAACATAAAATGAAATAATTAATATTGGAGAAAATAAAATGGCAAGAACAACATTCGCAGAAGAAGTATATTTAAGAGCTTTAACAGGAAGAGTGGTAGGTTCGCACGTTTTAGGAGATTATGAGAAAGTTGCGGTAATCTCGGTAAAAAATATCATTTGCAGCGCAACTGCGGCAGCCGCTGAGGCGGTATTTGCTGAAAATACCGGAGGACGCGCAGCGCACTTTGTAGTTGAGGAAGGCGGCGTAACCGAAACTGTAAATCAAGTAATTGATTTTGAACCGGAAGCTGTTTTGCTGATGTTTGGCGGAGAAACATCCTTTGAAGTTACAAAACAGCTTTTCCGGGAAACATTAAAAGCGTTAGCGGAAGCTAATACGGAACTGGATATTCTTGTTCACGTGCGCATTTTTGCGGCGGGCGGAGTGAAAGAAGCGATTAAAGATAAAGAAATATTACGTTATTTGCAGAATAACACGGTAACTGTTTACACGGTAGATTTTGAAAAAGGATTGATTGTTTACAATGAAGTTTATATCCCGAACAGCGAAATTATCGAGTTAGTGAAAATTGCCGAAATACCGGTAACCGTTGAACACGCCGACCTGCTGAACCGTTCGTTACGAGATAAAACCGTAAGCTGGATTGACGCGTAAAATAGTTGATTTATATTGAAAAATTAGAAGTTAGTCTTACTTTAACATATAGAAGGCTTTGCATAACCTAAATTTTTCATTTTGAATCTGCAAAGGAGGAGTGGTAGTCATCCGAAATATCTCTAAATTCGGAATAATTCCCGGTTTTGCTCCGCCTTGGCGGAGTATCAAAATGACATATAAATTTAGTTAAGCAAATATTTTATATTTTAAAATATCCAAGGTTTAAAAGCCTTAGATTTTTTTGTTTTGTCCCTTATAGCAAGCCAAACTCACCGGAAAACTTACAATTGCCAAAATGTTCAGCCACATTTTAAACGCTGAGATTTAATGTTTAGAAGATTGCGAGCCAATCCCACTAAAACGGAATTGGCTTGCAATGACAATTTGTTTTTGTTTTTTTCATCTTTTTTGAATTCTCACCTTAATTTTATTATTTTGCTTTTCCATTTATAAAATAAGAATTATTGAATATGCAGCAGAAAGAACTAACCGAAAAAGTAGTTGAGCACATCAAGAGAGAAGATAATTTCGCCAACTGGTTGCGAGTTGAGGTATTGGAATCAACCCCGGGATATGCAAAAATCAAAATGAAAATCAGAAAAGATATGATTAATTCATTCGGTTCTTGTCACGGCGGAGTAACTTTCGCTTTTGCTCAAACGGCTTTGGCTTTTGCCTCGAACAACTACGGCAATATTGAAGTGGCTCTCGAAACCAGTATGGCGTTTACTTCTCCTCTGTTTGAAGGGGATGAAATAATTGCCGAAACAAACGAAGAAAGCAGAAAAAATAAAGTGGCGGTTTACACAATCTCCGTTTACAAAACAGACGGAACAAAGGCGGGAGTGTTTAGAGGCTCGGTTTACAGAACAAACAGAA
>JALWEC010000203.1:3630-4089 GCA_027036655.1 Melioribacteraceae bacterium | reverse complement strand
TTTAATAGATTCGTAAAAGAACAAATTTACTTAAAAAGTAAAGGGGGTTTTTAAGAAAAATGGTTTTGAAGAAAAAAGTTAAAGAAAAGATTACGCAGCCCGAGGGACTTACCGATGCGCCGCGCGTATAAACCTAATTTACCGAGAGGGAATAGCAAATATAACTCCCCGAGTAAAACCTTAATTATTAAACTATGAGGATAACTATGCCAAATGGAAAGCGCCGGATACTTTTGCCGTTTTTATTATTGATGACAATTTTAATTATTACCGCAACCTCTTGCAGAGAAGAACCTACGCAACCGCCGGTAGGAATAACCGAAGTTAAAAACACGGTAATTTTAAGCTCGCCTTGGCAAGATATGCACCGATACGCAATAAAATGGACGAGGTCGTTAGTTGACACGAACAAAAAATTAACTTATCTACTAAAACGAAAAGATGCCGAAGGATTTGAAA
>JALWEC010000203.1:0-3620 GCA_027036655.1 Melioribacteraceae bacterium | reverse complement strand
GCGGCAAAGATACGACAATAATAGAGGGAAGCGAAACAAGCCAGATACCCGAAGGGACGTTGTTTAATTATAAAATGGAAGTTTATGACGAAGCCGGAGCATTGCTTGATACGAGCAAAAGTATAATAACCGGAACGCTTAATACTACAAGCGCTAATTTTACTTGGGAAATCGATACGCTTGGACAGCCGGGTAATTTTTTGCTTGCCGTTTGGGGAACAGATACAAATAATGTTTGGGCGGTAGGAGGGATAAACATTCCCGGCTATCCTACAACAATTATTCATTGGAATGGGACAGAGTGGGAACCATTTACTTTCCCTGACGGAGGAGCAAATGCTATTTATGGATTTAATGAAAATGATATTTGGGTAGTTGGAGAATATTCAAATCGAGGTTTTATCGGACACTATAAGGACGGCGAATGGACGGAGTATAGAAGCGATTATTTTTACTCGCGCGGAGATACGGTTTACGCCTTGTGGGGCGTCTGGGGAGCGAGTCCGGACGACGTTTGGGCGGTGGGATATAACGGCACAATAGTGCATTGGGACGGAGAAAACTGGGATAAAGTTGAAAGCGGAACGAAAGAACATATAGTTGGTATATCCGGAGTTTCTGCAACTGAGATATATGCAGTAACGTATTCAAATAATTCCAGCGTTTTATTATTCGATGGTTCTAATTGGTCAAACATCCAAGATGAAGTGGGAATTTACAATACAAAACTTGTAACGCCTCTTTTTTTTAAAAATGGAAATGGAGTTGTAGTTGGACGAAAAGTAGTAATGAAAAAAAATACGGTTTGGCAAGAGCAGACAGAAATACCGAGCACTGCCGCCTGGGGTTTTGTAGGCGGGACTAATAGTAATGATATTATAATCTTAGGCGTAGTAAGTTTAACTTCAAGTCAAATCATGCATTACAACGGCGACGCATGGGAAAGAATAATAATAAACGGAAATACAACGATTCCTTCTTACACAAGAGGCGTTCAATTATTTAAGAAGAAGGTTTTCATTGTAGGGGAAAATAATAATCACGTAATAATTTACAGAGGAGAAAGAAAATGAAAAAACTAACATTTATTTTTATCCCCCGACTTCCAACTAAAAAACAGCTAAGTTATTATAAATAAAGGAGATAGTTTTTACCTAAGGCACTACATTTTTCTTATTGGGTAATATTTTCAGAATGGTTTAGGTAGTGTAACAAGTTTTGTGTAAATGGATAAGTCCCACAGATGGCGGTCTCATCACTGCAAATTCAAGTTTTACCAATATTTCCGCTACTTAATATCTCCGGTAATCGGACGAACTACCAATTCTTCAACAACGGCGGAAGTTGTATTTACCGTTGAATTTAATATTACTTCGGCAAGCTCTTCCGGCTTCATCATTAATTGAGAAAATTTATCCGGCGACTCTTTTCCCCAAATGGGAGTTGCAGTGGCGCCGGGCAAAACATTACTTACCGAAATATTAAACTCCCGGACTTCTTCTCTTAAAACATTCGCAAAGGCAAGTAATCCCGCTTTTGAAGCCGAGTAAATTCCGCTTTTGGTAAAAACCGTGTTTGCCGCAACCGATAAAATATTAATTATTCTCCCCTCCTTTCTCTCTTTCATCCGGGGAAGTACGGCTTTAGTCAACAGAATTGCGCCCGAGAGGTTTGTTGCAATAATTTCCTCAACTTCGGATTCGCTTGTATTATCAACAGTTTTAAAAACGGTAGTTCCCGCATTATTGATAAGAGTGGAAATAAAAAATCTCTCGTTAATTGAATTGACAACACTCTTTATTTCCGAAAATTTTCGTAAATCAAGAAGCTGAATTTCAGAATAGTCTTTATTAATCAAAAGGTCCTTCGTTTCCAAAAGTTTCTCTTTGCCGCGTCCGGCAATAATTACATACTCGCCGCGGGCATTTAACTTAAGAGCCAGCTCGCGTCCGATTCCGCTGCCGGCTCCCGTAATTAAAACCGCTCTTGTTTTACTTGTCATTCGGTTCTCTTAGTCTAATCAAGCCCATAAACTCGTTGCGGGTTTTTGAATCATCCATAAATACTCCGCGCATTGCGCTTGTTACGGTAAAGGAATTCTGCTTTTGAATTCCGCGCATCATCATGCACATGTGATATGCTTCGATTACAACCCCGACTCCTTCCGGCTGCAAAACTTCCATTAAAGTATCGGCAATTTGTTTTGTCATCCTTTCCTGTATCTGTAACCGACGGGCATATATTTCAACGATTCTCGGAATCTTACTTAAGCCGATTACTTTTCCGTTTGGAATATACGCGACATGAACTTTACCGTAAAAGGGAAGCATGTGATGCTCGCACATACTGTACATATCAACATCGCGGACAACAACCATCTCGTTGTGGTCTTCTTCAAACACGGCGCCGTTAATTACTTCGTCCAAATTGGCGCGGTAGCCGTGAGTTAAAAATTCATACGCTTTCGCCACTCTGTAGGGCGTTCTTACAAGTCCCTCGCGTTCCGGATTTTCACCGACTTCGCTTAGCAACGATTCGATAAGTCCGGAAACTTTTTCTATATTTATTTCATTCTCCTTTATATTCGGCATAATTATTCTCCGTTTCATATATCTTTACTGAATACAACTTCCCCGAAGGGATTTTATCTTTTAATTCGTTCCAAATCCCGATTGCAATATTTTCGGCGGTGGGATTTTTGCCTTTCAAAAACTCAACATCAAAGTTTAAGTGTTTGTGGTCAATTTTGTTTATCACATTTTCTCTGATTATTTTTTTCAGGATTTTCAAATCAAGCAAATAACCCGTTTCCGGATTTGGCTCTCCCGTTACAACCACTTCAAGCGTGTAGTTATGCCCGTGTCCGTAGTAGTTATTGCACTTCCCGAAAACATCTTCGTTCTTCTCGTCGTTCCATTCGGGATTAAATAAGCGGTGAGCCGCGCTGAAAACTTCGCGTCGCGTTATATAAACTTTCGGCATTATTCTTCCAGCGCTTTTTTTACTTCTTCGATATGCTTGGCGACTTTAACTTTCCGGAAAATCTTTCTTACTATTCCTTTTTCGTCAATAATAAACGTTGCGCGTTCGGTTCCCATATATTTTTTTCCGTACATACTCTTTTCTACCCAGACGCCGTATTTTTCCATTACTTTATGTTCTTCGTCGCATAAAAGTAAAAACGGCAATTGATGTTTCTGCATAAATTTCAGATGCGATTCGCACGAATCTTTGCTCACCCCGATAATTACGGTATTCTTCTGTAAAAATTCGCCGTAAACATCTCTGAAACCGCAAGCCTCTTTTGTACACCCCGAAGTGTTATCCTTAGGATAAAAATAAAGCACAACTTTTTTGCCTTTAAAATCCGCAAGCGAAACTTTTCCTCCGTTAGTTTCCGGAAGCGTAAACTGAGGCGCTTTTTTCCCTACTTCAACCATTTTATTTCCTTTTTATTTCATTTTTGATTTTTCAAAAGTTACGTAAATTTTACATAAAGATAAAACATTGAGTCTTATTATTTTGTCGGATAATTGACATTTATCATATCAGGGAGAAATCGGAGTGCATCAAAAAATAATTTTCTGAAGATTTAATCCTTTGACGATTCTTATACTTAA
>JALWEC010000202.1:3147-4091 GCA_027036655.1 Melioribacteraceae bacterium | reverse complement strand
CATAAAATACAATGATTATCTCGTAAGCATTGAAGTGCCGCTCCTACGGAGCTAATAGATAATGGCGCGCTTTATTTATTACAAAGGTAACACTCCTACGGAGTTACTTT
Organism: Melioribacteraceae bacterium; assembly: GCA_027036655.1. Lineage (GTDB taxonomy): Bacteria > Bacteroidota > Ignavibacteria > Ignavibacteriales > Melioribacteraceae > WGAL01. The sequence goes on along the minus strand of JALWEC010000202.1, from coordinate 3,981 downwards.
TCTTTTAGAATGCTTTGCATAACCCAATCTATTTGTCATTCTGAATGAAGCGAAGCGGAATCCTCCGTCAAGGCGGAACGACGGAAGAATCTCAAAACTGATAATTTCACCGAATTTAGAGATATTTCGGACGGCGTCCACCTTCGCCCCCGCCGAAAAGCGGTCGGGGTAAACGTGGCGAACTCAATATGACAAATTTAGGTTATGCCAAACCTCTATTACATCGCAAGTTGAAACGGTACGGGAATAAAACTTACAATAAAAATAAATATTGCAAAATAACCCGCGATTTGCCGCTTTAAATCCAATTTGTAAAAGTATGGAACCGGAGGATGCTTGACCTTTACAAAAAAGTAAAGTAAAATTCCCCAGAAAATCCAGCCGGACCACCCCACATGAAAACTTAGATTAAACGCCGAATCCACAAACCCCAAGATTCCCGAAGCAAGCAAAAGTATCATAAAAATATTAGCAACCGCTTCCTGTATTTTCGGTCCGAACATGGAATATACCACATGCCCGCCGTCAAGCTGCCCGACCGGCATCAGATTCATTGACGTTACGAGAAGTCCGAACCAGCCTGAAATTAAAAACGGATAGTGATACATCTCCGACATCGGCGGAACAAATTCTTTGGAATTTGTAAAAACCGATTGCAAAAAAGAATAGAGAAGCGTATTCCCGAAAATAATTTCCACACCCCCTTTTCCGTAATTCGGAGAAAAATAATCCGGATGAATATTGAGCAGATAAGTAACATCGGGTAAATGCGTAAAACCGTAAATCAGTACAATTACGCTTGCTATAAAACCGGCTATCGGTCCGGCGACGCCA
>JALWEC010000202.1:0-3137 GCA_027036655.1 Melioribacteraceae bacterium | reverse complement strand
CTGTTTTTATTACGGCTCCCATTGTGCCGAAATTTAAAAACCCGGCAATCGGCGGAAAAGGAATGAAGAAAGGCAAAGTGGCGTCAACGCCGTGATATTTTGAGGCAAAGAAGTGTCCGAATTCATGCACGCCGAGAATAAACAAAACGGTAAGAGAATAAGACAACCCTTTATCAATCAGCTCGGAAATTTGATAAGGAGGCATTGTTCCGCTTGCCCATTCGGTTCCCGCAAAAATCGTCGTTACCAGAGTGAGAAGAAAAAGCAAAATATGCACCCAATATTTCTGCTTTCCAAACTCCCTGTTACCGTAAACTTTATCGAAATAAGAATTTATTCTACTCAACTATATCTCATAAATTTTAAAATTTAAGATAGAAAATTTCTTAATTCTTTATCCGAATAAATGCCAGAGTTGAGTAATCAGAAAAGTAAAAATCAGTCCGAGAGCTACCGGCAACAGCGTTGCGACTGAAGTCCACTTAACGCTGCCGGTTTCTTTATAAATTGTGTAGATTGTGGTTGAACAAGGATTGTGCACAAGACTGAAAATCATAACATTGATTGCGGTAAGCAAAGTCCAGCCGCCGAGCTGCAACAGCTTTGCGGTATCGGCAACGGAATTAAGCTCGAACAAAACTCCGTGAGAATAACCGGCAACTCCGTGAATCAAAACCGTAAGCATTAAAATAGTAGGGATTACAATTTCATTTGCAGGAATTGCAATAATAAATGCAAGAATTATAATTCCGTTTAACCCGAAAAAGAACGCCGCAGGGTTGATAAAATCGATTACATACTGCGCAAGCGGCGTTCCGCTAATATTCACATTTGCAAGAAGCCAGATTACAAGTCCCGCGGGAAAAGCAAAAATAATCGCCCGCCAAAGAACGATAAGAGTTCTGTCAATTAGCGATGTGTAAAGAGTCTGCAAAATTCTCGGAGGACGGTACGGCGGAAGTTCAAGACTAAAAGCCGACGCCTCTCCTTTGAGGAGCGTCTTTGAAAGTCCCCACGAAACGACAAGCGTAAGGAAAACGCCGAGCAGCGCAATCCCGATTACCACGGCGGCGGAAACTACTCCCGCAAGCGCAGGCGGGGCAAGCGCGCCGATAAAAATTGTGGCGAGCAATATTTGCGTAGGCCATCTTCCGTTACAGAGAGAAAAATTATTTGTAATAATCGCAATCAATCTTTCGCGCGGACTATCGATAATCCGCGTAGCTACAACTCCGGCAGCGTTGCATCCGAATCCCATCGTCATTGTTAAAGCCTGCTTCCCGTGGGCTCCGACTTTACGAAAAAGATTATCCATATTGAACGCGACTCTCGGCAGATAGCCGAAATCTTCGAGCAAAGTAAAGAGAGGAAAAAATATAGCCATCGGCGGAAGCATAACGCTAACGACCCAAGCCATAGCAAGGTAACCTCCGTCAATCAATATTCCGCTAAACCACAAAGGAAGATGAATAGCGTTTGCGGCGGAATGCAGAACGGGCAGCAGTTTATCAAGGAGGAGATTCGCAAGCAAATCGGAAGGATAATTTGCGCCTTGAACAGTTAGCCAAAGCACAACCGCAAGCAGCAGAAACATCACCAGGAATCCGGAATATTTATTTATAACAATCTTATCAAGAATAACATCCCAATCCGAACTTCCCTTCTCCTCGTTGTAAGTTACCGAACGGGAAGCGATTCTACCCGCTTCGGCGTAAATATCCTCGACGATTTTATCGTGAAATTCGTCGCCCAATTCCCAACGGAATTTCTTTGCCCTATCTAAAATTTCTTTTGCTTTTTCATTCTCCTTCCGTTCATCAAGATGATTTTCTTCATTGAAAAGTTCCCCTGACTCGGAAACTTCAAGAGCCGATATAATTCTTTCGTCTCCTTCAAGCAGACGAAGCGCAATCCAGCGAGGATTGGAAAAGTGAGGAAACGAACCGGAGATTCTTTTTGTTAAGTCATCGATAGCGTGACTTACTTTCTTATCAAATTTCGCAACGCGTTTCGGTTTGCATATAAACTCGCCCGAAGCTACCTGATAAATATACTCGAGAAGTTCGTTCATTCCGGCTCTCTGCCTTGCCGCCGCGGGAACCACGGGAACGCCGAGATCTTTGGATAGCTGTCTTTCGTTAATCTTAATTTTTTTTCGTTTTGCTTCATCAATCAGATTAAGACATACTACAACGTTGGGAGTTATTTCCAATATCTGCAGAACCAGGTTTAAATTCCTTTCCAATTTAGTCGCGTCAACAACGACAACCGTTACGTCGGGTTTCCCGAATAAAATAAAATTGCGCGCAATATCTTCGTCGGTACTGGTCGATAGAAGCGAGTAAGTGCCGGGAAGGTCAATCACCTTAAACTTCTTTTCCTTAAATTCATAAGCGCCTTCGGCTCTGGCGACGGTTTTGCCGGGCCAGTTTCCGGTATGCTGATGAAGTCCGGTAAGATTGTTGAAAACAGTGCTTTTCCCTACGTTGGGATTTCCTGCAAGCGCAATGTGAAAATCAAAATTGTCGAGATTTTCCCCCAATCGCTTTAACGTTCCGTTATTATTTACCGGACAATCCTTACATTTATCACTCATCTTTAATCTCCCTCACATAAATCAATCCGGCAACATCGTCTCTTAGAGCAATCAAAGTTTGTTTCACTTCGTAAGCCCGCGGATTTCCCGAAATATTTTGAAACATAACTTTAATTTCCGTCGAAGGAATTACGCCTAAATCAAGCAGCCTTCTTCTGCTCGGTCCTACTAACTTTTCCGATAATTTGACAACGCGGCATTTTCCTCCGATCGGGATTTCCGTCAACTTTACGACTCCTTTCGGAATCTCTTCGTCAACCGGCTTAACGGTTAAGTTTATCGCGACCGATTTCGGAATCCGTTTCGAACCTTCATCAGTAACAATCAAAAATTCATCGAGTGAAATATCATCCAACTCAATTGTCATATTCGGGAATAACCCTATCCTAAGAATTTTCTCGTAAATTTCGTTCGGCTCATCTTCAACATGAATAATTTTATATTTCCCCGCAGTCGTAACCTCGGATAACTGAACTCCGCCAAGCTCGAAGTATTCTCCGTTCTCGTCGGGAATCGGATCGCCGTGCGGATCTCTCAGAGG
>JALWEC010000201.1 GCA_027036655.1 Melioribacteraceae bacterium | reverse complement strand
TAGCAGTTTATCACGGAGCACAAAATAACATTGCTTCTGCAAAAAATATGCTTTCCACGGCAGAAGGTTCGTTGCTCGGAATTAATGACCTGTTGGTAAAAATTGACGGAAAACTTTCCGATTCGACAAACCCGACAAACGACCGTACCGCATTGGCAAACGACATCAAAGCTCTTGCCAATGAAATTAACTCCACATTGAAGAACACAAAATTTAATAATACTCAGTTGCTTTTCTCTGCCGCAGGTTCGGGATTTACATTCCAAGTTGGCGAAGCTGGCGACACATTGAATCTTAATTTTGCTTCTTCATTGGCAAGCACGGGAAGCACAACCGGCGGTTACGGTTCCGGAATTTCCGCATCGCTCGGCAGTTTTGCTAATGTTACAGCTTCAACTCTTGCATGTACTTCCGGTTCAAGTTCGGTAGCCGCATTGCAGACAGCTTTAACCAGCTTAAAATCAGCGGTAACAGACGCATTGGGAGATATCGGTAACTTCTCGCAGAGATTGGATATTAAATCGAGCACGCTTGACGTAGCCGTAACGAATGCCGAAGCCAGCATAAGCAGATTGTTTGATGCGGATATGGCGATGGAACAATTAAACGCAACGCGCGGCTCGATAATCGGACAGGCTGCAACGGCAATGTTAGCACAGTTAAATATGGCTCCACAGCAAGTATTGCAGTTATTCCGTTAAGCTTCAAATTATTGGTAAATAATATTGTTTGAATTGAAAAAGCCAGCCTCTACCGGTAAAACGGTAGAGGTTTTTTTATGTTTTACAGAAGTTCCGGGCGAAATAAAAAATAGAAATTGAACTAAAATGATATCGGTTGAGAAAATGTTGCTATGTTGAGGTGAAAACAAAATATTTTGGCGACGCTAATTTAATAAAACCATTTTTCTTCAAATCTCTGATGATTTGTTTTGAGTTATCCATTTTTTTTGTAAATTAGAGTTACATCAAAATAGGGTAGTATCATTTTGGTACTGAAAATAAAAAATGGGCGGAGATTTTTCGCTATATAATTTTTTGGCAAAATATTTGTATGTAAAATGTTAAAGAAAAACGGAAAGAAGTTGGACAAAGACATTCAAAAAAATAAAATATTATTACTCGGAAAACTTTTTGCGACGCTTGCGCATGAAATACGCAACCCGCTTTCCGTTTTAAAGATTAATTTGGACTTAATTGAAATCCCGAATTCCGAAACAGAAGAAATTGATTTTCACGAAAGTATTTCGACAAGCAAAGAGGCGGTTGAACGAATAGAGACTCTTGTTGCCCAAACGATGGACTTTTTACGCGGCGGAGGGGATGGGAAAACGCATGTTTCATTGATTGAAGTTGCGGAGAAGGCTCATAAATTTTTGCTTTTCAGAGCTAATAAAGATAATATTGAACTGATTACTGAATATGAGACGGACCTTCCCAAAATAGTTGCAAATAAAAATGAAATTCTTCAAGTGGTGATAAATTTGGTAAATAACGCCATGGATGCGGTTAATTCCGATGGCTACATAAAAATTAAAACTTATTCCGCCGGCTCGGAAGTTGTGCTTGAAGTCGAAGATAACGGAAGCGGAATCGAACCGGAAATGCAGTCTAAAATTTTTGATGAATATTATACTACAAAAAAAGGGGGAACGGGTTTGGGACTCGCAGTTTGCAATGAAATTGCACAAAAAAACGGAGCTAAGCTGGAATTCAGCAGCAAATATGGAGAAGGGACAAGTTTTTATGTCCGTTTTAAGAAGATTGGAGAAGTATAATTATGATTCCTAAAATATTAGTTATTGACGACGACGACCTGGTTTGTAAAAGTTTAGAAAAGGTTATAAAAAGATTCGGGTATGAGGTTGAGGTTTGCATGGAGGCGGATAAAACTTTTAAGAAAGTCGAGGAAACAAATCCCGATATCATACTTCTTGATATATATCTTAAACAAACCAGCGGACTGGATGTTCTGAAAGAGTTGCAGATGAAATACCCCTACATCCCCGTAATTATGATTACGGCTTTTGCCGACGTAAATATTGCGGTAAAAGCGATGAAATTGGGCGCTTTTGATTTTCTTTTGAAGCCGATTGAAATTGAATATTTACAGCTGATATTAGAAAAAGTGGTTAAGCATCTTAACTTAAAATACGAAGTCGATAAGCTGACAACTTTGGTCGAAGGCGAAAAAATTACGCGGGAAATTTTCGGCAAAAGCAAGAGTATAATCAGAGTGCTTAATGAGGTTGAACATCTTGCCAAAAGCGAAGATACGACAATATTGCTTGAAGGCGAAAGCGGAACGGGTAAAGAAGTTTTCGCGCGCTATATTCATCAGCAAAGTCCACGCGCGGACAAAGTGTTCATACCGATAAACTGCGGTACAATTCCAAAGGATTTAGCCGAAAGCGAGCTTTTCGGGCACGAAAAAGGCGCTTTTACCGGAGCTTCGTCAAAAACCAAGTTAGGGAAGTTCGAGATTGCAAACAACGGTACGATTCTTCTTGACGAGATAGGAGAACTGAGTTTGGACTTGCAGGTAAAGCTTCTGCGAGTTCTTCAGGAGAGAAAGTTTTACAGACTCGGCGGCGAAAAGGAAATTGCTCTTAACGTAAGAGTAATTGCCGCAACCAACAAAGATTTGGAAGAAGAAGTCCGGAAAGGAAACTTCAGAGAAGATTTGTATTATCGCCTGAATGTTGCAAAAATAACATTGCCGCCTTTGCGCGAGCGGCGGGAAGATATTCCGATTCTCGCTTATTCGTTTCTTCATTTTTTCTCATCGAAGTTCGGGAAACCGATTACTTCCATTTCGGAAGATGCAATGGAGCTGATGCTGCGGCAGCGCTGGAACGGGAATGTGCGCGAGCTTCGTAATTCAATTGAGCGCGCTATGTTGATGGCGGACGGGAAAGAACTAAGAAGCAAGCATCTCTATTTTTTGAATCAAGAGGAAGAAATAAAAGATTCCGACAATTATGTCTTAAATATTCCTTCCAAAGGAATAAAAGTGGATGTTGTTCTTCGGGATTTGATACTTAAAACACTGGAAATTACAAACGGCAATCAGGTGAAAGCCGCTAAGGTTTTAGGACTTTCACGTTCCAAATTAAGATATAGAATGGAACAACTTGACATAGAGGTTACAAAAAAAATTGGCTAATATTAGTCGCGATAGTTGAGTAATATTGTACGTGTGTCCGTATTTAGCCAAAATATTTCACAAGGAAGAATTATTCCGGTTTTTTTTTCTGAAAGTGGCTAAAAACTTTCTTTATTCTTTCGATAATGATTTTGGTAAAAACAAATTGATGGAATTTTAATATGATTGACGAAATCAAAAAGAAATTACTCTCCGAAGATTTTCAGGTAAGAAGGGGAGCTATTGAGGAGCTGAATTCTGCCGACGTGGACGATGAACTTCTTAAAACAATAATCAAACTGATTGAAGACGACAATCAGGGCGTAAGGGACGCCGTTTCCCATCTGCTGATAAATGCATCCAACGAGATTATTTGCAGTGAAGTAGTTCCTTATATCTCGTCTCCGAACATCAGCGTCAGAAACCTTGCCGGAGAAATTCTTCTGAAAAAAGGGGTAAAAGCAATTCCTCCCATGCTGGATTATTTGAAAAAAGCCAACGACGACGATCAGAAATTTATAATTGACGTTCTCGGTCTTATCGGTGAAAAATCGGTTGAGGATGACATTATCGGCGTGTTGAAAGTTTCGCAGAACGATAATGTGATTTTGGCTTGCATAGAAGCGCTGGGAAATATCAAGAGCGAAAAAGCTATTGATTTAATTATTGATAAATACGAGGAAAACGAGTTGTATCATCCGACAATCTTTGAAGCGTTGGGTAAAATAGGCACGGATGAAGCGCTTAGTTTTATCAATAATAAGTATAAAGAGGCGGACGATCTTTCAAAATTTGCTATGATCGAAAGTTTGGGAATTGTCGGGAACGAGGAAATTTTTTATACGCTGCTCGGCGAACTGCGCGAGTTAAAAGGACCTCTTACATGGGCGATTGTAGAAGCTTTGGTTAAGCTGCAGAATAAACTTCATCTTGATATTCCTTTTGACGACAGTATGAAAAATACTTTGGTTACGGTAATAAGCGAAGCCGACGACGAATATAAAATTGCCGCATCCAAGCTTGTAAAAGATTTCTCCGATGTTGATATACTTAATGTTTGTTTGGAAACTTACGGACGTTTGTATGAGTTTGACGATAATGTCAAACATAAATTTTTTGAAAATCCAAAGGCTTTTTATAAACAGTTTGTGAAAGTAGTTAATGAAACAAAACATGAAAACGAACTCTTTGAGCTTTTCAAAGAGGTGCTTTCCGCGGACGGAGGAGAAAGCTTAAAAGAGATTACCGATATTGAGTTTCGTAATCTTTGCGATTCCTTTACGCAGAAGCTTGAAAGTCCGGACGAGGAAGTAAGACGAAGCGCAATGGAATTAATGTTTTTCCTCTGTTACGACACGGCTATGATGTTCTTAGACGTGATGGTCGCGGATTCCAATGTGTGGAACCGCGCAAGATTGCTTGAGTTCTTCGAACAAATTGACGACGAAGCGATTGTTCCTTTTCTGAAAACGCTATCGGAAGACGAAGAAGAAATGATAAGTTCAAAAGCGCAAGAACTACTTTCAAACAGAGAATAACTTAGAACGGGAAAAAAATGGCAAACAATTTTGGTGGATTTGGAGATAGCGCTAAAAAAGGAAGCAGCTTTAATTTCAATTTCTCTTCTAATAAAAAATTAGCGTTGTCTAATCTTGAGTTTGAAGACTGGCGAAAATTTATTTACGAAAAGACGGGAATTTATTTTCAGGATAACAAAAAATATCTTCTTGAAAGCCGTCTTCAGAAGAGAGTTAATTTTTTAAAGCTCGGTTCTTTTAAAGATTATCTTCAGTACTTAAAGACAAATCCGAGAGCGAAATTTGAAATGCGCGAACTTTATGAGGTTATTACCATTAACGAAACTTTCTTTTTTAGAAATCAGCCTCAGTTGGACGCATTGGCGGGAAACATAATCCCGGAAATGATGAATGATCCGAGAAACAGAACCAAACGGAAAGTTAAAATATGGAGCGCCGCGTGTTCCTCCGGCGAGGAAGCATATTCCGCGGGGATGATATTGGACGATTTGGTTAAGCCGAAGTATCCGACTCTCGGCTATGAAATTGTCGGAACGGATATAAATTATGCGGTAGTCGAGACGGCGCGAAAAGGCGTTTACAAAGAGTACGCGGTTCGCAATACGCCTCCCTACTATCTGAAAAAATATTTTAAGCAGCAGAACGGGCTTTACCTGCTTTCCGAACAAATCAAAAGAATGGCGACGTTTAAGGTTCAAAACTTAAGCGATGAAATGGAAATGAGAAGAATGACGGGGTTTGACGTTATCTTCTGCGCCAATGTTTTGATTTATTTCGATCAAGCCTCAAAAATAAAGGTTGTCAATAATCTGTACAACGCTTTAAATCCGGGCGGATACTTGTTTGTGGGATATTCCGAAACGTTACACGGAATTTCAAAAGCGTTTAAATTAGTAAGTTTCCCCAAAACAATTGGATATAGAAAGGAGTAATAAAATAAATGAAAAAAATGATTTTAATAGCGGACGATTCACCGACTATCAGAAAGTTTGTTTCGTTTTCACTGAAGATGCAGGGCTACGAAGTTGTTGCGGCGTCCGACGGAATGGAAGCGGTTGAAAAACTACCTCAGCATAATTTTGAATTGATTATTACCGATTTAAATATGCCGAACATGGATGGTTTTGAACTCATCAGAGTAATCAGAGAAAATCCCAACTATAAGGAAACTCCAATCATTATTTTATCATCTTTATCCGAAAGCGAAGATATTGAACGCGGAATGGGATTAGGGGCAAATTCATATTTAGTAAAACCGTTTGACCCGAAACGGATACAGTACGAGGTAGCCAAGTATTTAAATTAATACGGTTAATAATAGGAGAACCAAGTTATGGATTTAAAGTTTTTAGTTGTAGATGATTCGGTTACAATGAGAAGAATCGTTGTAAACTCTCTGAAAAATCTGGGATTTAACGATTATGTGGAAGCGGGAGACGGAGAAGAAGCATTTGCAAAACTTCAGGAAGACAGCAGTATTAACTTTGTAATTACGGATTGGAATATGCCGAATATGTCGGGACTTGAACTCTCGAAAAAGATTCGTTCCACTCCCGAATTCGAGAACTTACCGATTATGATGGTAACAACGCGCGGCGTTAAGGAAGATATTGTTGATGCGCTAAAAGCCAAAGTTAATAATTATGTTGTTAAACCTTTTACTCCGCAAATTCTGAAACAAAAAATTGACCAAATCTTAAACAATTTATGATGAAGAGGGAGAAATGAAACAGCCTACAAATTTTTCTGAAGTATTTGAAAAGATAACGGACCTTAAAGAGCTTTTTCAATTCGGCGAGAAAATAATCCCGATTTTTCAGAGCTTAATAGAATTTATGAAAGATATTGTTCCTCTTATGGAGAATATCAATAAATCGATAGCCGAAAGCACAAACAAGATGCCTTCGGCCACGAATCAGATAAACAACGTTACCAGCGCAACCGAGATGGCGACAACGGAAATATTGGACCGGGTGGATTCGATTTCGACTGCGCTGATAAATATCGATAACGACTTAACTGAAATTTTGAAACGAAGAGCCGGTAAAAAGGAGATACTTGATAAACTGAAATCGGAGATTAACTTTAACGACGAGCAGCTCGAATTGCTCGGACAGCTTTATGATCAAGATGAAATTGATACTTTCTTAAATTCGATTAAAGAAAAACTTTCGTTGCTTAATGACGAAAGTTACCAGATTACTTTGGCTCTGCAGGTTCAGGATATTACATCCCAACAGTTAGCTGCGGTTAATCATTTAATCGAGTCGGTTAACGACAAACTTGCGTCACTTGTCGATGATTTTCATAATGCTCAAATAGATAAAAAAGATGTGGATAGTATCGAAGTGCCGGAATCGGCAACATTTGATCCTAATGCAAGATATGATAAAGATAAAAGTCGGCAGAACGACGCCGATGATATTTTTAATAATCAGCAGAAAGATAAAAATAAAGACATCGCTTCGCAGGATGAAATAGATAAACTTTTTTCAGGGGAATAAAATGTCAGATTATTCTTTGTTGAACGATCCGGAAATGGCGGAAATTTTTGAAGGATTTGTAGTTGAAACCGCCGAAATTTTGGAAAAACTGGATTTGGAATTAGTAGAGCTTGAAACTCACCCGGATGACGTTGAATTACTGAACGAAATTTTCAGAGCTTTTCATACAATAAAAGGAACTTCGGGATTTCTCGGTTTGGTTAAACTTCAGCAGGTTACTCATAAAGGGGAAGATTTGTTGAATAAGTTACGAAAAGGAGAGGTGCAGCTTAACGACGATATTATGGATGCGATTCTTCTTTCCTACGATACAATAAAAGATTTGGTAGAAGTAATTTCGGAAACTAAAACAGAGGACTTTGACACTGAGCCGACTTTGGCAAAATTAGACGAGGTTTTAAGTAATTTAAATGGAGCCGGTAATTCAACCGTTACCGCCGATTCCGCGCCTGCCGAGGAAGAGAAAGCAGCAGAAGAAGAAACAGAGACGCCTCAAAAACCGGAAGAAGATACGGAAGAAGGTAAAGAATCTGTAGTAAGTGAAAAAGCTGAAGTCTCGGAAGCTGAAGTTTCGAAAGAATTGGTCGAAGAACCTGAAGGAGATTACAGTTTGCTTCACGATGAATCAATGGCGGAAATTTTCGAAGGATTCGTAGTTGAGACAAACGAAATTCTCGAGAAGCTTGATTTGGACTTGGTGGAACTTGAAGACCGCCCGGACGACGAAGAATTGCTGAATGAGATTTTCCGTTCGTTTCATACAATAAAAGGAACTTCCGGTTTCCTCGGTTTGGTTAAGCTACAGAAGGTTACTCACAACTGTGAAGATTTGCTTAACAAGCTGAGAAAAGGGGAAATTAAGCTGAACGAAGAAATTATGGATTCCATACTTCTTGCTTACGATACGATAAAAGGTTTGGTTGAAGTTATTTCGAATGAAAAAGCCGAAAATTTCTCTGTTGCCGAAACTCTTACCAAACTGACTAACTTAATAGCTTATTTAAACGGACATAAACAGGAAAAAAAACCTGCCGAACCGAAGCCTGAAAATAGGAAGGAAAAAAGTGCTCCGAAGGAAACGGCTAAAGAGCCCGAAACGAAGAAAGAGGTTAATAAAGCTCCTGAAAAGAAATTGCAAATTAAGAAGGCACCTGCCGTGAAACCGAAAGCACAGAATGAAACAATCAGGGTGGAAGTCGAGAGACTTGACGAACTGCTTAATATTGTGCAGGAATTGGTGCTCGGGCGCAACCGGCTGCTTCAGATAAACAATGTGGTTAGCCATGAACGGGAAGGTACGCAACTTTCGAGTGATTTATCCGAAGCAACGCAGCAGATAGATTTAATGACGACCGAACTTCAGCTTGCCGTTATGAAAACCAGAATGGTGAAAATCGGGAAAGTTTTTAATCGTTTCCGCCGTATGATTAGAGATTTAAGTAAAGATATGAACAAGAAGGTAGATCTTCAGATTTACGGCGAAGATACGGAATTGGATAAAACGTTGATTGAAGAAATTTACGATCCCCTGGTTCACATGGTTCGTAATTCTGTTGATCACGGTTTGGAGTTTCCTGAGGAAAGAGAAAAAGTTGGCAAAAATCCGGTCGGAACGGTTATTCTTTCGGCGACACAGGAAGGGAACAACATAATAATTACAATTGAAGACGATGGACACGGTATTGATCCGGAAGTAATTAAAAATAAAGCGATTGAGAAAAACATAATTACTGAAGAAAAAGCAAAAGAGCTTTCGAGAACGGATATTCTTAATCTTATTTTTGCTCCGGGCTTTTCAACGGCACAAAAAGTTTCCAACGTTTCGGGACGCGGAGTCGGGATGGACGTTGTTAAAACAAACGTAACCAAACTGCGCGGAATTATCGATATCGAGACCGAAGTGGGAAAAGGCTCGAAGTTTATTATAAAACTGCCGATTACCTTGGCTATTATTCAGGGGCTTCTTGTACAAATCGGGAACGAGACGGTTGTAATTCCTTTGAATACGGTAATTGAAGTTGTGCGAGTTTCCAAAGAGGAGATTTATTCCCTCAACTTGCACGACGTTATTAAATTGAGAGATGAAGTTATTCCGCTACTCGATTTAGGTGAAAGTCTTTTTGAAAATCCGGAAAAAGAAATGAAGGATTGGCAGTATATCGTGGTTGTCGGGATTGCGGAAAGACGTTTCGGACTTAAGGTTGACAAAATGCTGGGACAAGAGGAAATTGTAATAAAATCAATGGGAAAATATCTCGGGAACATTCCGGGGATAGCGGGCTCTACGATAATGGGAGACGGAAGCGTTGTTATTATCGCTGATATTGCAGAAATCGTAAATATTGAGGAGAAGAAAGAAAATGCAAAAAATTAAAATTCTTATTGTTGATGATTCCGCTTTTATGAGGAAATCGCTTGAGATTTTGTTGTCTCAAGATCCTGATATAGAAATTGTCGGATTTGGTGCAAACGGAAAGGAAGGCGTTGAAAAGGCAAAAGCGTTAAAGCCCGACATCATTACGCTTGATATTGAAATGCCCGTTATGGACGGCTTAACAGCTTTACAGATTATCATGAAGGAAGCGCCTACGTCGGTGATTATGATAAGTTCCCTTACCACCGAAGGAGCCGAATCTACGCTGAAGGCAATGCAACTTGGCGCTGTGGATTTTATACCGAAGGAAATGTCTTACGTAAGCGTTAATATTCAGAATATAAAAGCAAGCTTGATTGAAAAAATTAAAGCCGTAGGAAATAAAAAAGCCATCCTCGGCAGACTTGCTCGTGTGCGCGGAGTGCGGACTGGAGGGGCGACGGTTTCAAAACCTGCGTTGCCTTCTCAACGAAGTGCTTCCGGCGAAAAAGCATTGGAAAGCAAAAGAATAGAAGCAATCGCACTCGGTATTTCGACCGGAGGACCTTTGTCCCTGCAGAAAGTAATACCGAACATTAAAGAGAATTTGAATGTTCCCGTTATTATTGTTCAGCATATGCCTCCTAACTTTACCAAATCTTTGGCAAACCGATTGAACGGAATGAGCAAAGTTCATGTTAAAGAAGCCGAGCACGGAGAAATTTTGGAAAAAGGAACGGTTTATGTTGCTCCCGGCGGATTGCACATTACATTTAAGAAGGAGGGAATGAGTAAGTACAAAGTCAACTTATCCGAAGAGCCGGCTAAAACCCTTCATCGCCCTTCCGTTGATGTTATGATGTCCGCTGCGGCAAATACATGGGGCGACAGAGCGCTCGGAATTATTATGACCGGAATGGGAAAAGATGGTCTGGAAGGCGCAAAATTGCTGAAATCCAAAAACGGAATTCTTATAGCTCAGGACGAGGAAAGTTCGGTTGTTTGGGGAATGCCGAAAGCAATTTACGACGCCGGAATAGCCGATATTGTTGCTCCGCTCGAAAGAATAAGCGATTTAATTAACAAGGTGATACGATGACCGATAAAGAGTTTCACGAAGAAGATTTTAAAGATATTCCTTATGACGAAATAACTTACCGAGAGGAAGGACGGAAGGGAAATATCATTAAGCACGACAGCGCCAAAATTGAAGGAAAAGTTAAACTGACGTTTGAACATGACGAACTTGACGACGTTAAAGTTATTCTGAAGAAAGATGAAAATGACAATGTTAAAGAGATAAAGTTTGTTTGTTCGTGCGGGCAGACTAAAACAGTTATTTTAGATTACGATGAATAAAAAACATCAAGTGTTTAATTTTAGCCATTAGGTAAAAACTTATTGTTAATTTCATAAAAATGAAAAGCACGCCAAGCTCCTTTCAGTGAAATTTTGTAAATCCGAATTTTCTTGTAAAATAACTCCAAATCACAGTTTATTGCGAATTTGGAGTTATTTTTTTATATGTTCCTAATAAAATCATAGATTCTATCTCATTTAATTTTAGTACCATTTATTAAAATTTAGTTGGCATTGCATTTGCTTAATTAGTAGTAAAAAATTAGGTAAAGTTATGTCAAACAACATAAATCTTTTGGAAAAAGTTTTGGATTATTCGGCTCTTAAGCAGAAGGTAATAGGAAAGAATATTGCCAACGCTACGACGGTCGGATATAAAAGAGAAGATGTTGAATTTGATAATGTTTTCGATAGTGTCAACAACAAACTGAAAATCTCCGAAAAGAAACATATCCCGAGCGGCGATCACGTAATTTCTCCAGACAGCGAATTAAAAGTTGTTGAAGAAGGTGGAAAGGAAAATGTTTCGGGATTCAACAATGTGGATATTAACCAGGAGATGGCGGAATTGGCGCAGAACAATCTTATGTTCCGCTTTTCGGCAAAGAGAATGACGCAGTACTTTCAGGATATGCAGGCGGTAATCAGGGGAGGTAAATAATCATGAAGATTGGACCTAAATTTTCGGCGTTTGATATTATTGCTAAAGGATTAAAAATTCAGAAAAAGCGGATGGATTTAGTAGCGGAAAATCTTGCGAACGCCGAAACAACCAAAACAGCCGCCGGCGGACCGTACAAAAGGAAATATTTAACCGTACACGCTACGGATTTCAAAATTCCGGGACAAAACGTTGGTGAACAGCAGACAATATCATTGGAAACTACTTCCGCCGATCATATCAGAGTTCCCGCGCAGCCGCAGAGTGAAACCCAAGAAACAAATTTTTCGCTTCAGACACAGACGGATAACACGCCGGGTGAAATGGTTTACATGCCGGATCATCCGGACGCCGACGAGAACGGATATGTGCAGATGCCGAACGTAAATGTAATTACGGAAATGGTTGATATGATTGCGGCGTCGAGAGGTTTCGAAGCTAACGTAACGGCGTTTAACGGAGCAAAACAGATAGCAAAAGATTCTTTGGAGATATAATATTATGGCAATTTCTATAAATTCAATAGGTAACTACAATCCTTACGCAAGCAAAGTAGGGGCGACCGGTTTAACAAGAAAAACCGAGTCTGTAAAACAAGTTCGGACAAACGACGTATCGGTAAATAATATTTCCAAACAGAATGTTATTTCGACTGAGGAAAAAGAGTTTTTTGCTCAGTTGTATCCCGACAACATTTCGTCAATTATGGATTACCATTATTACCGGCGTTCCGGGGAAATGTCCGGCGTGGCGGTCGGTTCGCTAATCGATAGAAGAGGTTAATGATGAAACTTAACGGAATAGGCATAAACGATTTTAATCCCGATTTACAGAAACTGGGAGAAATAAGTAAGAAGCAAGATGGGAATTTCGGAAAAATGCTGGCGAACTTTGTTGAAAATGTGAACGATATGCAGCAGGACGCAGATAAGAAAACTGCAGATTTTATTCACGGCGATAACGGAGTTGAAATGCACGACGTGATGATTGCCGAAGAAAAAGCAAGAACAAGTTTACAGCTTTTAATGGAGATAAGGAACAAAGGGATTGATATGTTTAAAGAATTGACTAGGATGCAATAACTATGGCTGATAATTCAACACCAATCGGAAATGTTTTCGGAATATTCAATAAGCTGAGCGCTCAGCAAAAAATGCTGATTGGCGCAATCGTTATTGTAACTTTTGTGCTTATCGGTTTTGTGATGTATTTATTTAATCAGACTAACTACGCTCCGTTATTTTCAAACTTGGATACAAAAGATCAAAGCGGAATAGTTGATTATCTTGACGGAGCGAAAGTTCCTTACAAAATAACCGACAACGGTAAAACGATTGAAGTTCCCCAGGATCAGGTTTATAAATTAAGATTAAAATTAGCTTCAAAAGGTCTTCC
>JALWEC010000200.1 GCA_027036655.1 Melioribacteraceae bacterium | reverse complement strand
GGATATACGGCAGCTGAGGGTCAGCCGAAATTTTAAGCGTCTCCGGCTTTCCATCGGGAAGAATCAAATCGAGAAAAAGTATGTCCCTTTCCTGCGAGTAAATGTCGCGAATTTCTGCATTCCGCAAAAGCCGGTTCAGCTCTTTTATGTTTCTCGCAAGATAGAAGTAGTTTCGGAACATTAGTTTTCGTTAAATTAATATATTTAGGGACCTTTGCAAATCCTAAAATTGTCATATTGAGTTCGCCACGTTTACCACGACCGCTTTTTGTCTGGGGCGAAGGTCAAAGCCGTCCGAAATATCTCTATATTCGGAATAATTACTGGTTTGGAGATTCTTCCGCCGTGGCGGATTCCACTTCGTTCCATTCAGAATGACATAAATTAGGTTAAACAAAGCATTTATCTAAACGAAGTCCTTTCATTTGCCGTTAAGTTAAAAATATCTTGGAATAACTTTTGCAACGCCGGAGTAAGTTCATGATTCCTCCTTTGCATAACCAAACCGGCGACTTCCAAGGATTTTTGTAATTTATAAACCTTTAAAAATTCAGCGCCTCCCCATGAGAAAGAAGGGATGTAACGAGGAGGAAATCCCTCTCCGAAAATGTTTGATGAAATCCCGACAACGGTACCTGTGTTAAACTGCGTTCCGATTGCGGACTTGCTGTGATCGCCCATGATTAATCCTACAAACTGTAATCCGGTTTTAACGGGACGCCGGTTAACCTTTACGGTGATTTCGCCGTAATTGTTTTTCAAGTCGCTGTTGTTTGTGCCCGCGCCAAGATTTACCCACTGTCCGAGATAAGAATGTCCGAGAAAACCATCGTGCTGTTTATTCGAATAGGAATGAATAATCGAATTTTCAACTTCGCCGCCGACTTTACAGACCTCCCCAATTGTTGTGTGATGATAAATTTTAGCGCCGATTTTAATTTTACTTTTCTTTCCGATATACGCCGGGCCTGAAATTGTGGACTGAGGCATAATCTCGGCTTCATCATCAATAATTATCGGGCCGTGAGAAGTATCAAGAACAACTGTCGGCATTATGTTGCAATTTTTCCCGACAAAAATTTTGTTGTCGCCGACCGAATAGACTCCGTTAAAATCGGCAATGTCGGTGGAATCATTTTGCGAAAAGAACCGCGAAAAATCTGCGACTATCTCTTCGCCGTTTGCGTAAACAAGTTCCCAAGGATATTCAAAGATTTTTCCTTCAATCTCAACGGAAGGAAGTTTTGGAAGGAGTTCGCCGAAATCAAGCGCGTGATTCGATTTTACAATTTCTCCGAAATTTTTTACGGAAAGATATGCCGCCGCTATGCTTCCGTTTATCAAAAATATTTGCTCTTCGCTAATGTTTTCTATTCCGGCGTAAAACTCGTCGGGGAAAATCACTCTGCCGTTCAGAAACAATATTTTATCCGATTCGAAATTATTAACGGAATAACCGGGATTTTCCTCCTTCACAAAATCTTCCAAAAATTTGCGGGTATGCAGTAAAGGTTTTATTCCGTTAATCCGCTTTTCAATTTTTTCCCGCAAAGTGAAAATGCCGCAACGCAGTTCGTAAACCGGACGCAGGTAAACCAGCGGATTAAAATTACTGACTTTTTCATCTTCGTAAATGCAAATCTGTTTCATAAAAAGCCTGAAATAGTTGTTGAAAAATTCCCGCCGCTTGTTTTACAGGCAAGCGGCGGTTAATAAACTTTTACGAATCGGCGGTAGCTCGTTTTAATCTTTTCAAGAAGATTAATATTAATCCCGCTGATATCAATGAAGTAACGACAAGGAATAAAAAGAACTGCCACAATTCCCAGTTCTGATAAAACCTGCCGATAAATCCGGAGAGATAATTACCGATTGCCGTTGAAGCAAACCAGCCGCCCATCATCAAACCTTTCATTTTTGGCGGAGCTACTTTCGAGACGAACGACAATCCCATCGGGCTTAAAAACAGCTCGGAAATTGTCAGCGTAAAATAAGTGGAAATTAACCAGAACGGCGAAACGGTAACTGGAGAAACGCCGCCATGCAAGCTGTGAACCGAAGTCAGACCGTATGAAGCTACAACCATAATTACAAAAGCAACCGCTGAAATCACCATACCGATTCCGATTTTTGCGGGAGACGAAGGCTCCTTGCCGCGCCTGTTTAAGTATCCGAATAAGCCGACAATAATCGGAGTCAGCAGAACAATAAACATCGGATTAAACGATTGGAACTGCTCCGGAGCGATTGGGTTTTCAGCCGGGAAACTGTGAATTTTATAAATCAATAAAATAACGCCGGTAACAAAAAATCCCGCCGAGATAAGTTTTGTCCTCTTTGAACTTTTTCTGCTTAAGAAAACTCCTCCGCCGAGAAGTATAAATAAGATTGCGTGCAATCCTACAATATCGAAAAGGACGTAAGTAACATTATCAACAATGCTTTTGGTGTAATTTTTTGCAAAGAGAGTGAGAGCCGCTCCGTTCTGCATAAACGACATCCAGAAAAAGATTACAATAGCAAAAACCGTAAACAAAGCAATAACCCTTTCTTTCTCCTGTTGCGGAGTAAGTTGAATATCTTTATCCGAATTGGGAGCATGCTTCGAAGTGTAATCGGCTTCCTTGTAATATTTTCTGAAACCGAAAAAAATGAGAATCGAGAACAACATCCCGATTCCGGCTAAACCGAACGCCGCATTGTATCCTTCGGAAAGGGTAAGATTGTAGTGCGTCATTAAAAAATCTTTAATGCCTTTGGCGGCTTGAGGTGCGTAAAACGCTCCGATATTAATTCCCATATAAAAGATATTAAATCCGGCGTCTTTAAGCGAACCGTTTTTGTGCGAGTATAAATTCCCCACCAACACGGAAATATTGGCTTTAAACAAACCGTTGCCGATAGCTACAATGCCTAACGCGACAAAAAGCAGAGTGGGACTTTTAGTCGGCACCGCCATTAAGAAATATCCGAGAGCCAAAACGACTGCGCCGGAAATAATCGTTTTACTGTATCCGAGATAATTATCGGCAATCCACCCGCCCACTATCGGGGTGAAATAAACCGCGGCGAGAAATATGCCGTAAACATTTGTAACCTGCGCCGTATCCCAATGAAAATTTTCTCCGAGATAAAGGACGAATATTGATAACATTGTGTAGAAGCCGAAACGTTCCCACATCTCGGTCAGAAATAAAACGGGAAGTCCTTTGGGATGATCTTTGAACATAAATTAACTCCGAGTTTTTGAAATGAATATTAATCTAAATTAAGTTGTAAAGATAAAAAATTTTAGATAATTAATTAAAATACAAGTTGTCAAAAAAAAGCAGTTTCAATATATTTATAAGATGAAAAAAATTCTAAAGAAACTTACCGTTTGGTTTTCCGTTTTTGTTTTGATTGCCGTAGCAATCGTAGCGGCGTTAAATTATTATATCCTTCCCGATTACGTAAACGTTCCCGAAATTAAAGTTCCCGCTATCGTAGGATTGCCGCGAGCCGAAGCTATAAATTTATTGACAAGCAAAAAACTCATTCCGGTAAAACAAGGAATTAAATACGATTCGAATGTGCCGAAGGACCGCATATTGTTTCAGAAGCCCGAGCCAAACACTCTCGTCAAAGAAGGAAGACACGTCTATTATTGGGTTTGCGGCGGCGAGCCTCTGGTTCAGGCTCCAAAAGTGATCGGGAAAACAATTCGAGACGCTAAAGTTACGCTTGAACGGCTCGGTTTTGTAATCGGAGAAATCAAGGAATCACGTTCGGAATTTCCCAATAATACGGTAATCTCGCAGAGCGTCTCCCCGGGGGAAAACGTTCCCAAAGGGACTGAAATAGATATTGAAATCAGCATCGGTCCGCGCAGAGGCATGGTGCGCGTTCCTTCGTTAATTGCAAAAACCGTTAAAGAAGCAAAAAGAATTTTAAGAAGAAATAATTTAAGCGTCGGGAAAATTATTTACCAGCGCTCGCATAATCTTTTACCTAACACGGTGATTGATCAAATGCCGAGCGAAGACGCTTTAATTAACGTCGGCGAAAAAGTTGATATTGTCGTAACTAAATAGGTTAAGATGAATATTCAAATAATTAATTTTGAAAATAATTCCGC
>JALWEC010000199.1 GCA_027036655.1 Melioribacteraceae bacterium | reverse complement strand
CCAAATACTACACAGTACAGTTCTCAATTTAACGACAAACCAAAATTAACAAACCAAACTTAAAATTAATCAACTCGCCAAGTTGGAAAAGCGGTTAAGTTGATTTGCTCGTTTTGTTCCCATAGTTTTTAGAACTTCTGCTATCTTCAATATAGTTGATTATTTCATCTGTTTTTAAATTTAGCTTTATACCTTTAACATCTAAAGGCGATTTATTTTCAGTAATGGCTTTAATCTCAAAGGTTGTACCATCTTTTCTTTTGATAATTACTTTACCTTCTTTTTTTGCTTTATTTAACAACATAGATAAGTTTTGTCTTGCTTCGCTATATGTGTATGTATTCATCTCAAACCTCGATAGTAATAATTTTATTTTGTTTAGCTGCCGATGAGACCTTTGTCTAAGCTTATAAACTTACTATTGTATTGTTTTGCAGAAACAATAAAGTAAGCGTCATAAGCATAAACGTTGAAATTAAAAGCGATATCCAAAGCTTTATTCAAATCAATCTCAACGAATCTTATTTTTATCCAGGAATAATATTCGATAGCTTCTTTGGCTTGTTCTAATGAAATTCTCTTTCTTTTGAACATAGCAGAAAATGCATTAGCAATTTCCCAGTGAAGCAAGATAGGAGCTAAAGTTCTTCTTCTTTTGTAGCTTTGATTTATTTGCTTCATTAGTAATAACGGAAATAATAACCGAAGCATCAACAACTAAACTCAAAATACACTCCTATATTACATACAATTGTACAACAAAATATTGAAAATTTACAGGAGTGTCAAGAAAATGAACGATGATGTAACGGTGTGGGGTTTAACCCGTCCGACGAAAACTTAAATGCCGAGAGAAAGCCAAAACCCTATCCGTCTTGGCGGATTATTTCAAAATTTTTTACTTATTTTTTGTTCTGACTTTTTGGGTGTAGTACAACTATTTTTATTAACAGTATAATCAAATGTTTCTCGTCTCTTAAAGAGATTGCAAACAGGTTAAATTACTAATGATTAACCATTAACCAACATTCGCCACGGCGGATAAGCTGTTGGTTAACAACAACTTAGCGTAACAATATCCGTTTTAACGGTTTGTGGTTGTAAAAATTAAATAATCTTTTGTCTCCCGAATCGCTGAAAAAAAACAGACTAATTTGTTTTACACTATAGATTTTTTGCAGAAAGTTATGAATAAAAATTATGTAATACTTGATAAATATGTATTACTTTATTATTTTAGCTGAAAAAACGGAGGTGAAATGCAAGTTTCAGCTGTTACAACTAAAGGGCAAGTAGTAATACCGGCACGAATAAGAAGGAAATATGGGATTAAAGTCGGGACTAAAATTGAATTTATAGAAGAAAACGGGGAAATTAAACTTTTTCCATTAACTGATGAGATAATTGATAAAAACATAGGTTTTCTCGGTACCAAAGGTAAACTACTACGTAAACTGAAGGAAGAAAAAGAAACAGAGAAAAAATTATGACCAGGCAGAAAAAATATGTCCTAGATTCATACGCAATGTTTGCATATATGGAAGGGGAAGTCGGAGCTGAAAAGGTTGCTGCGATTTTGAAAGAAGCCCTGAATAACAAAGCAGAACTTTTTATAAGCGTAATAAATTGGGGAGAAATTTATTATATTGTTTTGCGAGAACAAGGGAGAACGGCAGCTGATCTGTATTTGCGCACCATTGAGAGATATCCATTGAAAATAGTTGATGCCGACAGAGAACTTACCCTAAAAGCTGCTGAACTTAAAGCCTTTAATAAAATGAGTTACGCTGATGCTTTTGCTGCCTCGCTGGCAATTGAGAAGAAAGCAAAGTTGGTAACCGGTGATAGAGAATTCAAATCAGTTGAAGGAAAAGTGAAAATAGTTTGGATTTAGTATTTAACAATATGTGAATTTTGTATGACGATAAGAGATGCATCTATTGAGAATCTACTTGCAAGACCGAGACTGCCCCAAGTTTTGTCTAAATAAAAAAAATCATTCAAAATAAGGGGACTAATCTTTTCTAAAAGAAAATAGGGCGCAGATTATCGTGAAAAATAAATGGACAATAATTTACTCATCACTCATCACTAAAAACTCATCCCCCCTTTTCTAATCCGAATAAAATTTTTACTTCTAAATTTACTATATTGCAAAACAAATTTTCCGGAACAATAATCAAATAAGGATTTCGAATGTCTGAGGTTGTAAAACGTGAAAAGTGGGGGTCGAAAATTGGTTTTATTCTTGCTGCGGCAGGCTCCGCAATCGGCTTGGGGAACATCTGGAAGTTTCCTTACATTGCCGGAGATAACGGAGGCGCGGCGTTTGTTTTTATCTATTTAATCAGCATCCTCGTCATCGGGCTTCCGGTTTTAATCGCGGAAGTCTTAATCGGAAGAACAACAAGTTTAAATCCCGTAGGAGCTTTCAGAAAACTTTCGCACGGTTCTAAATTTTGGACCGCTGTCGGCGGAATGGGAGTTTTGGCGGGATTTCTGATATTATCCTACTATGCGGTTGTCGCCGGTTGGTCGCTGGGTTACATTGTCGAATCGATTAAAGGCGTTTTCTTCGAGTTCAAAACTCCCGCCGAAGCCGGACATTATTTTAATTCGCTGATAAGCAATGTCTGGTGGATTGTCGGTTATTTCGCTTTGTTTATGGCGCTTTCGATGTTTGTGGTAATTTTAGGCGTTCAAAAAGGAATTGAAAAAGGAAGCAAAATTTTGATGCCGCTTCTCTTTGTGCTAATGTTGGTTCTGGTTATCCGCGGATTAACGCTTGACGGCGCATCCGAAGGAATGAAATTTTTGTGGTATCCCGATTGGAGCGCGGTAACCGGCGAAACAATTCTTCTTGCGCTCGGGCAGGCTTTTTTTACTCTTTCGCTCGGAATGGGAGCGATGCTTACTTACGGAAGCTATATGAGTAAATCGGACAACATTCCCGTTTCGGCTTTTGAAATTGTTACGCTCGATACGCTTATTGCGCTGCTGGCGGGCATTGCGATTTTTACGGCGGTCTTTGCAACCGGCTTGCGTCCCGATTCAGGTCCCGGACTTATTTTTTACACGCTTCCGATTGTTTTTACTAAAATGCCGGGCGGGTACATCTTTTCAATCCTCTTCTTTATTTTACTTTCAATTGCGGCTCTCACATCGGCTATTTCATTGCTCGAAGTTATTACCGCCTATTTTGTTGATGAAAAAGGGTGGTCGCGAAAAAAAGCCGTGCTTGTTTTTGGAACCGTTACATTTATAATCGGAATTCCGAGCGCTCTTTCCTACAATGTTTTGGCGGACGTTCATATCTTCGGACGCAATTTCTTCGATACGGTCGATTTTCTTTCGGCAAATATTCTGCTTCCTCTCGGAGGTTTGTTGATTGCGCTCTTTGTCGGTTATTTTTGGAAAACAGAAAACGCTCTATCCGCTTTGAAGGAAGGCGCGGAAAACTTTTTCGGCAAATACGGCTGGTTCGCCGTTTACTGGAAAATCTTTATCAAATATTTTGCCCCTGTGTTGATTGCAATTGTCTTTTTGAAATCAATCGGAATTATTTAATAAAGCGGAGCTTTTATGCAGAACAGGACTAAATACGGACTGATTTCCTTTGCAATAATTTTTCTGATTTTGGTTATCGGCGGAATTGGATTTTACGAAGCTATTTGGACTTTCCCGGGTAATTTTGATTTCATTAGGAATATTCCATCGAAAAATCTACCGCTCGGGATGATTCCTTTAATGGTTATCGCATTGGTCGGAACGGGAATTTACATAACTCTGAAGCTCGGCGTTCCGCAAATCAGATTTCTTTGGCACGGGATAAAAGTTACAGCCGGCAAGTTCGACGATCCGAACGATGAAGGGGATTTGAATCACTTCAAAGCTTTATCGACGGCGCTATCCGCAACGGTCGGAATCGGGAACATTGCGGGCGTGGCAACCGCGCTTTACTACGGCGGTCCGGGCGCGCTTTTCTGGATGTGGATTACTGCGTTTTTCGGAACGTCCTTAAAATTTGCCGAAAGCGCGCTGGCGCTTAAATACAGAAAGTTTGACGCAAACGGCAACGTAGCCGGCGGACCTATGTACACAATTGAAAACGGCTTGGGA
>JALWEC010000198.1 GCA_027036655.1 Melioribacteraceae bacterium | reverse complement strand
CTTGCCTGAATTGTACGAGGTTCTAGCACTTCGGCGTATATCGGTCTGTCCCAAGTTGCAATGTCAAGCGTATAACCGGTCGGAACCCCCGTTGTTATCGGAAGGTTCCCTCGTACAGTGTGAATTTTCGTGGTTCCTTCTTCCGGATCAATTTCCTTTGTAAACTTCAATCCGAAAACCTCATTGAAAAACTTCCAGCCGGCCCATTTTCCGTCGGGAGAAAATGTCGCCGGTCCGCCGGTCGAAAATAAGCTGCCGCCATGTTTAATATATAACTTTATCTCTGAAACTTCTTTATCGCTTAAAACTCTCGAACCGGGCATAATCAAAACTTTATACTGCTTTTCGGCTCCAAGTTCAACATCATGGTCATAAATAATCTTATAAGGAATTTTATGGCTTTTCAGAAATTTCTCCCACGTGGAAATATTATCTACCAGCCAAGTGCTCCCCTCTTCAAGTAGATTCTCGGTATATTTTGAATAAAGAATTGCAACTTCAGTTTTCTTCTTGATAACCGCCTCTAAATTTTTCTTGGAAGGAGTCATCTCATCAACCTTAACTTCGCCGAAAACTCCTTTGATAATCAGAAGATAAAACATTACGGCTGAAATAAATAAAGCTGCTCCTCCGATTAAAATTACAAAAATATTTACTCTCATACCGCTTAATGCGGTATTTTCATAATTATCGGCTGAGAGTTTTGAACTCTTAACTTTTTTCTTTCTTTTTTTAAAGAATTTTAGCGCCACTTAAGGGGCTCCTCGTTATCTTTAGTATTAGCTTTCTTTTCCACTTCCGTATATCCGGTGCTTGTGTATCTGCTGAATCTTCCTCTTGTTGAAGAAAATCTTTCCGCATTTACAGTTGTTTTACCAGGTTGTCTGTACGGTTCAAATGTTTCTTCGTCCATAGTAGAGCCAACAATGGTGGGGCGCATTTCGGGTCTCGTAGCAGCTCCGTTTCCTGTACGAAACATAGGAGCCGATTCACCCAAAGTTGACCTGAATTCGGAATCTCCGTAGGTTCGTCTTAAGTCTGTTCCGGTAAGTCTGGTAGTTTGTCCGGCAACTTGCGGAGTAATAAGTTCCGCCGGAATTGTTTCAGGCTTGGGAGCTTCGGTTGCCTGCCCTTTCTTCTCCCGAATTTTATAAAGCACATAAGCCCCGACAGAGAGAATGAATGTCGAGATTGTCGCGACTAATATGATTAAAGATAGTATTGGAATTAATTCCATTTTATACTCCTGTTAATTTTCACTTATTAGGGGTTCCGATTCTTTCTAATTTTCCCCAACTCATCTTGAGTCCGAGAAATTCTTCAATCGTAGCCATTCCTTTTGTAATATCTATCATAAGGACAAAAAATATTCTGTATATCAATGAATAGGGAATCAAACGGGCTTCCTCTCTTTCCGCTGCGACGCAGAAAAGAGCGGACATAAAGTCGAGAATCGCAATACCGAACCACCAGAACACGATTAAGCTGGTCATTCCGTAAAGCAAAGCTACAATGATAAACCATAAGTTGGCAAAAATATTCATTGTAGGCCAAATCAGTGCTTCAAAAACCATCGACCACAGCACCAACGAATTATTGAAATTCTTAGTCGGATTTATCAAATACCTTTTATGTTTTCTGATTGCCTGTAAAATTCCTCGCGTCCAGCGGTAACGTTGTTTAAGAAGCTGAAATAACTTCGACGGAGCTTCCGTCCAAGCCTGCGCTTCGGGCTCATATTCAATTTTCCAGCCCTGAGCCAAAATCTTCAGCGTTAAATCCGCATCTTCGGCAAACGTATCGCTGGAATAATATCCCGCATCGTGCAACGCTCTTTTTCTGAAAATGCCAACCGGGCCGGGAATAATGTTAACCATTTTCAGAAAACCCTGCGCGCTGCGCGCCATATTCAAACCTTCCACATATTCGAGCGCCTGTAAATCGAGCAACGGCTTTTTACGATTTTCAACTTTTACGTTCCCCGCAACCGCTCCGACTTCAGGATCAACAAAATGGCGCATTCCCATCTTAAGCGTTTGAGGCGAAAGCGTTGAGTCCCCATCCATGCAGAGAACAAAATCCGCTTCCGAATATTGGATTCCGGCATTAAGCGCTTTCGATTTTCCGCCGTTTGGTTTATTGATTAATGAAACTTTTACATAAGAATTCTTACCTTTGTGCAAACCGACCATCTCTTCAGCCACTTTGGCGGTGTTATCTTTCGAGCCGTCGTTTACAACAATAATTTCGTAGTTCGGGTAATCTAACTTCAGAAGAGAATTTATCGAATTCTTAACCACTTTTTCTTCATTATATACAGGCACAATTATCGAGACAAACGGCGTGTAAATCGGTTTATTTTCCACCGTATATTTAGTCATGTAAAAATACGCCATCCAGATTATCGTAAAATATCGAACAAGCAGAAGAAAAAGGAATAGAACGAGAGAAACAATCGAAGCGTAAACAAAAAGCCCGCTCCAAGGAAGAACCGTCATAGGTAAAGTAATCAGAATAATAATCAGCAAAATAACGCTCAACACTCCCGAGATTATCATAGTGCGGATTTTTTCCTTCTTCACATCTCTTTTCGGAGGTTCAAGTTCGCGGTTATCTAATATTATTTTTAATTTTTCGTTTTTCATACATTAACATTGGCAATTCTAATGCCAAAGAAAGTTCCCTTTTTATTGTAAATAACAAACTTTTTATTTATAAATATGTTGCAAAATGAGAAATCACTCTTTTTCTATACACTTTTATGAAATATAATAATTTATTTAACTCTTTTCAATAAAATAATTTAACCGTTTACTTTAAAGTAAAACGATAGTTAGAGCGAATAACTTATTGAAATATTTTACTTTTTTAAAAAACAGACCACGATAAATTCACTCCGAAAGCCTTTGAACGATACCCCATATTAAATCTCTGAGATTGTCGTAACGCGGCAAATCCGGTAAATAACATATTCTTATATGGCTTGTACGAAGCTTCTAATCTTGCGTCCCAAATAATAAAACTCGATTGCGGAATATATCCGACTTTTCCTATAAAATTCATATTCCATTCTTTGTCGCTGTAAAATTTCCAATCTCCGAAAATCGAATGCGAGGAATATTCCTGAGGAGAATAATAATAATTTGATGAAAATTCATAATCAATATATTCAAATTCGTAACCGAGCTGAAGACTATCTATAAAATATTTTCCTACGCTTAAATCAAGCTGGTTTCCGAGATTATACCCTAAAGCCGCGTTCGGCATTATTTCAAGTACGGTATATTCCCCTTTTAACAACAATTTATCATGGATTTTATATTTTCCGCCGATGCGGTAAAGACGCGCCGTAGATGAAATAAGCGGAACTAAATAAGGTGAATAGAGTACAACGGCGGCTTCGCTACTTAGGAAATAACCGTAAAGAGAAAATTTTCTGCTTTTCTTGTACCGTGCGTTAATTTCATAAACATCATGATTATAAGGATAATAATTAGGAGAAAACAATTTACCCGTTCCTACGGAAACCATCACATAGTCGGAAAGTTTAAAGTTTAGGTTGAACATCACTCTCTGAAAACCATTTGTAATATTTCCGTCGGAAACCAATCCCTTCCTCCACGACGCACCGATAGAAAGGAAACTGAGCAATCCCGTCTCTACTCCTATTCCACCGTAAAGATATGTAAAATTAAGATTGTCGTTAAAATAATAAACATAGGGATTTACATATAGATATGAGGCAAGATTTCCGGTAATATCATACCAAAAATCCGTAAACAAACTCGGTTCTCTTTCCTTCGGAGGCAGCCAGGAAATTCGCTCTTCAATTTTATATCTGTCCCATAAGGAGTCGGGAACGGTTCTGTAAAGGGAATCCGCCATTTTATAATCGTGCTCACGAAAATAAGAATCACCAAGATAAACTTTTACTTCCGGATCGTCAGGTCTTTCATCCGAAAGCTTTTGAAATTCATCTACTACATTGAGGGAATCACCTGACCAAAAGAGTATCTTAGCTTTCGTCAGTTGCGTTTCAAAACTCGGGTCAAGCTGTTCGAGCTTATCAAAGGTTCGCAACGCCGAATCATAATCATTATTCAACAAGTAGGCATTTCCAAGAGAAAGAAGAACATTTTTTCTTTCTCCGACATTTTCAATATACTCTTCATATTTGGGAATTGCTTCTTTATATTTACCTTCCCTCATCAAAGAATCCGCTTTGTTAACCTGGGATACATAATATTCTTCTTTCTTTTTCAATTTAAGAAGCTCGTACATCGATTTAATATCAACGTAGTCCGAATTTGTCGAATCGATTGCAGCGGCTTTCTTAACCTCAACGCCCATTGAATCGGGATTATCTTCGGAATAATACATCAAACTTAAAGCAAGGTGAGGCTCAATATTAAAAGGTTGTTTTTCTTCTACATCTTCCAAATTCTTTTTTGCTTCATCCAAATCTCTTAATGTCCAAACGGCAAGTTGTCCCGCAAGTAATTTATATTTTAATTTATTCCCTCCTTCCTCGATAACTTCTTTCATAATTTCGTATGCATTTTGTTTATCCTCTTTGTTAAGAAGAATTCTTGCCAATAAATATTTTGCTTCCAAATTTTTCGGAGATAAATCTAGAAAATCCCTCAAAATTTCTTCCGCTTGATCATACTTTCCCAATGCAATGTATTTTTTTACAAGATTAAAAGTTGCCGAACTGTCTTTCGGATCTTTCTTTATTTTCGTCAAATAATCATTTATATTTTTGGAATAATATAACTCCATATATTTATCTAATATATTTTTCAGCTTCTTATATCTTTCTGTTCCCGAATATTTTTTCGATAACTTAGAGAGTTGCTGCTTTGCTTCTTCGAATCGATTCTTATTCAGCAATAAACTTACAAGTTTAAATCTCGCATTATCGTTGGAAGGGTTTTTTTTCACAATTCCGTAGTATTTATCAATCGGATATATCCGTGCCTTTTTTCTACGCCGGTTATCAAATTCGTCAGGCTGATACTGTGTAACATATCCCTGTCGTATGGCTAAGTCCAGTCCGTCCTGCGCCTCTTTAAAAAACGGCTTAAAACCAAGCGCCGTTCTAAAAGCGTGTTCGGCATTCTTATACTTCCCGAGCCACAAAGTAAAATATCCGTACCTATCCCACAAACGCCAATCTTCAGGATATCGCTCGACCCATTTTTTTAATATTTTTTCTCCTTTTCGGATGTGACCGGTTTTTTGCAGAATTATGGAATATCTGATAATTTCATCGGGGGAAGCGTTATCGTCTCGCTTTAAATATTCATCGTACCACTGCTCCGCCAGCGACCATTTTTCCATCTCCCGATAAGCTTTGCCTATATTTAAATAGTTAAACGGATCGCTCGGATCGACCGCAATATTCCTTTTGTATCCTTCAATATTTTTTTTAAGGATCGGGTACCAGATTTTAATTATCCTCGCCAAATTATTCCGGTATTCGGGATTGTTCGGGTCAAGTGAAATCGCGCGTCTGTAATCCAATCGCGCCCAATGGTATCTTCCCTGCGCTTCGTAACAAAGTCCGCGCAAGTTATAGCCTTCCGGAGATTGCGGTTTGTATGTAATGTATTTATTCAACTGGTCGATTGCCTCTTTGTACCTTCCGTGCTTCATATGATTTAGAGCGACTCTCTTCGCGCCCTCCGCAGTTCTTTGTCCGTACAAAGGCTCCAGAACGAAGAGAGCCAAAAACAATATTAATAAGAAGCGTTTCATTTCGTTAAAAATTCTCCGAGTGGTAAATACAAATTTTCCGTAGTTGTCGTTGAAGTCAAATAATCAATAATTGTCTCGGCTCTATCAAGCTTATCGTCAACTTCGTAATTAAACAGTTTAATCAGAACATCGGCGATATCTTTCCGAATACCGTGAGAAAGTAATTTATCTCTTACTATTGAAACAAACTCAAAAACCCGTTCATCCGTACTACTTGGTATCAAAACCAAGATTACATCTCCTATGTAGCAAATTTTTTCTTTTCTTTCAGAAGCTTCTATTACGGCGGATTTAATCTGATCAAAAGAAATATTTTTCTCTTCGATCAACACGCGTGATACGGAAAATGCTATAAGGTTAAATTTCTGACCGGCGCTTTTAAACAAAGCAATTTGGTTGTTCAATATCAGCGAGAAATCATTATATGAGTAAACATTCGGAGCGTAAATATTCACAATTTTCTTTACCGGTTGCTTTTCCACAGGCGTTTCTTCTACAATATTCTCCTTCGGAACTTCCGTATCTTCTTGCGCGACATCATATTTACTGATTAAATCCGGTTTCGGCTCGGCTTCGACTTTTCTAGGAGGGGTTTCAGCCAAGTCCACAACTACGCCTTTGTAAGGTACTATTTTGTAAGTTTCGGAAAACTGACCTTCGGTATGCCCGATATTCGGAGTAATTACAACTGTGCCTCCGTAAAATTTTCCGCTGATTTTTTTAACTCCTTTCTTTAAATATATTACTCCCGTAACATTGTTGGCGATTATTTCAACAATTTCATTTGTCCTTTTTGTTGCAGGTTCGGAGACAATAAAAATACTTGTAATATCCCTATCCTCAATAGATTCAAGTATATGAACAAAAACCGAACGAAGCGTATTCAGATTTTTAAAACCTATATAATGAGTTAGTTCATCAAAAATTATTCTCTGCGGATTGTATTGAGCCGCGACGGTTAAAATATCGTTCAGGTATTCAGCCAAATATTCGTCGCTTATTCCATGCGAATAAACTTCCTCGGGCGAGGCTACGCGGACTACAATTATTAAATTTTGGTCCATGTAAGCCTGAATGTCAAAATTTAAGGATGCAGCTTGAATCATTAAATCTTTAGGTCGCATATTCGTAAAAAAGAGGGATGTTTCTCCTTCCTCGGCGGAAGCAATTGCCGCCTGCAAAGCAAGCAAAGTCCGCCCCGATTTACGAGCGCCAATTATTAAATAGCTTCCTCCCTCATAAAGTCCGCCCCACTTATTATCTATTAAATTAAAACCTGATTTTTTAAGTCTAATTGCACTAATCATTATTTTTCCCTATAAATTTTAATCTTCATAAACAATTAATATGCCATAAAAAGATTCAATATCGTGTATATTTTTGGCAAAATGTATCATTTCAATAAAATTATTTGTCCGGTTTTACCGATTGCTTCATTTTGGTACACGTTATTTCAAATTCCCGAATACAAAAATCGCCGTCGCATTTCCGGAGATAGTAGGCTCGTTAGTAATATAATCAACGAAATCATCTCTGTAATAAGCATCTTTCGTCTGAAACTTCAAAAAAGAATCGAGCGTTTTATACTTCAACTCCAAATTACCGTAAACGGATTTCATAACGGGTCCCCCGGCAAATCCGCCCGGAAGTTTTCCGTTATTGAAAAAACCGATTTGATGATGAAGATGCGCGGCGTAACGTTCGCCATGACAACAAATAAAACTGACTCCCCATTGATTTCTTCCGAGTACATAATCTTCATGAATTCTTGCAAGTTTGGCAAACGAGTTGTCTCCGGTTAATCTTTTATATAAAAGATTTGTTAAAGAAACACCGAGCAAAGTCATGTTGCTTCCCCAATATAAATCGACCCCTTCGCCGAAAGTCCGCTTCTCCGAATGCTCTTTGTAATGCTCCAGGCTTTTTCTTAGCAAATCGGTAAACGAAGAATCATAGCGGGCAATTTTATAATCCGCGAAAGCCGCCATATTTCCCCAGCCCCACCAGCTTTCGGAGCCGGCAATTTCAGCGTATTTTTTTGCATCGTCAAGATAGTTGCTTTCGCCCGTAGTTTGATAAAGTTCAATTGCGGCAAGAGCCAGTTTCCCGTTAAAATCGGCATCTCTGTAATATCCGGTCCCACTTGAATCAATATCAGGAACGTCATCTTTCATAGCGTAAAAATGAATAGCAGTCTCTTTTAACCTATCGGAATAAGATTTGTATCTAAGTGTTTTATCCCAAATTCTGGAACCAATAGACAAGGCCGCAACATAAACGCCAATTAAGTTTTTTCCGATTCCCACAAAACCGGGGCGGTTAAATCCGAGCGGATCAGCCGAAGGCATGCGCCACCCGACCGTTTTATCTTTTTCATCCTGTACCTGCGTGATAAACGCTTTGTTCTCGTAGTCGGCTCTCAAAAGCCAATCCAAACCGATTTTAGCTTCTTCAAGCAAATCGGAGACATTATTGTTGTTGTTATCCATGCAGAATTTTTCCGGCGCAAATTCATAAGAGGCAAGCAGCATATAAGTCGAAAACGCAGTGGTGTTCAGAAATTTTCCGTAATCGCCGGCGTCATGCCAGCCGCCGGTTGCGTCGTGCGTTTTCTTCAGCGTGTCGGCTCCGATCCTTATCGATGTTACATCCGCGATATGACAAACTTTATGCATAAACGGCTCGGTGTAACCACAGCGTTGAACCGAAAAGAACTTAAGCAAATCGGCGGTTAAACCGTAATAAACTTTATTGTTAATTGAAAATTGTGGTGAAACGGAATCCTTAATTTTAATATAATATTTTCCCTCGTCCTTTACGTCCGTAAAATCGATTTCATAAGAAAATTTAAAATCTCCGAACTTAGTATTAAGTTTTTTTATCCTATCGGTAAAAACCGGCGCGTCCGCGATTTTATCAATAACAAAAAATTTTGCGCCTGATAAATCGCTATCGGTAAAAACAATGGCTGTCTTTATATCTCCGGGCTTAAACCCAGCTTGATTAACCCTGATAAAAATATCATCCTCTCCCCCTTTTTGAGCTCCGCTGCAACCGACAGCCAAAAACAAAAACAGCAATATCTTATAGGACATTTTTTACTCTATACTCAATTTGTTTTAATTTTGATAGTAATCTAAAAAAAATTAAATTTCAAACCAATTTTGAAACTCTTTTTAATTTTAAGAATCTAATTTGCAAAAAAATACGGAGAATTTATGGCGACTAAATCACAACCGAAAGTGATTATTTTTACTACACCAACATGCAGTTTTTGCAATGCGGCAAAAAGATATTTTAGAGAAAAGAGAATTAAGTTTACGGACGTTGACGTTTCCCGGGATCAGCGAGCCGCAAGAGATATGCAGAGACGGACGGGACAAACCGGCGTACCCGTTATTTTAATAAACAATCGTCCGATTGTTGGTTTTGACAAACCGAAGATAAACAGACTTCTAGGGATAAACTGATTTTATTCTTTTCAAAATATTCTACCAAAATTATTTAACATAAACCTTTGCGGAACCTATAATTGTCATATTGAATTTGCCACGGAGAAGGTGTAAGCCGTCCGAAATATCTATAAATTCGATATAATTACCGGCTTTGAGATTTTTCTCCCGCCCCGCCTTGGCGGAGTATCGGAATGACAAATAAATTTGGTTATGCAAAGGTTTTTATAATTTAAATTAAAATTGATTTTTTTTTCTTATTTTTAATGTTCAATTTAATATCGATTTTAAATATAAATTTTTGAGGATATATGTTTAGAGTTTTGGTTGTTGATGATGACCCGAACGTCAGGTTGTTTCTCGAAAGACTTTTATCGAAAAAGTTTTCGTGCACTGTTGAAACGGCGAAAGACGGAGCTGACGCTCTATCTAAATTGAAAGAGTTTGACGCCGAAGTTATGCTTCTTGATATTACAATGCCGGTAATGGATGGCGTTGAAACGCTTAACGCATTAAGACAAGACGACAAATTTAAGAACTTGGAAGTAATCGTACTAACCGCAGTCAGCGAAAAAGAAACAGTCGCAAAAGTCATGTCAATGGGCGTAGTCGATTATATGCTGAAACCTTTATTATACGAACAAACATTTATCCGCTTAAAAGAACTTTTTGAAATCGTACGGAAGAGAATCCAGAAAAGAAAGCTGATGGAAACTTCGGAAAACGAAGCCGACTCCAACATTGACCCTTCCGTCGAGAAATTTTTGCTTGTTTTATCCGATGAGAAATTAAGAAGGAATTTAAAGGAAAGTTTAACCAGATTAGGTTATTACGTTCTTGATACCGATAACGGCGCCGAAGGATTAAAGCTTTTTGTAAAATATAAGCCGAATAAGATAATTGTAGGCGAAAATATTCATCTGCTAAATGAAAAACTTTTTGCTCAAAAAATTCAGACTTTTAAGAATCAAATGCCTAAACTTGAGCTTTATTACATCAAGCAGGAGTTAGGCAGTATTACAAGTTCCGATAAATCTCTTTTTGATTATATTATTTCAAAGGATAAAGCCGTATCTATGTTCCAAAAATAATTACACTATTTTTTGCAAACCAATTAATTTGATGAGGATAAAAAATGGCGGTTATCAGACCTTTTAATGCAGTTAGACCGGAAAAAAGCGTTGTCAGTAAGGTTGCCAGCGTTCCCTACGACGTAGTAAATCGCGAAGAAGCTAAAAAAGAAGCCGAGGGAAATATATTAAACTTTCTTCGGGTTACGCGGTCGGAAATCGAGTTGCCTGACGAAGTTAATCCTTACTCCCCTGAAGTTTATCAGAAAGCAAAAGAAAACTACTTGAGATTAAAAAAAGAAGCTCCTTTGCTTCAGGATGAGAATCCGAGATTTTATTTGTACAGACAGATAATGGGCGAGCATTCGCAAATCGGAATAACGGCGACATTTTCCGTTAAGGATTATGACAACGACGTTATCATGAAACATGAGAAAACCCGCAAAGCCAAAGAAGACGACAGAACAAACCACATAGTTACCACCCGCGCTCAGACCGGAGTGGTTTTTCTTACATACAAAGGAGTTGACGAAGTTAACAAAGTTGTTAACGAAGTTATTTCCCAAAATGAACCGGAATATGATTTCACGGCTCCGGACGGAATCCGCCACACGGTTTGGATTATGCCGGAAGAATTAAACGACGTAATTATTTATGAAATCGAAAATGTGGAACATCTTTATATTGCGGACGGACATCACCGCGCAGCAAGCGCAAGTCGAGCGCAAAAAGTAATGATGAAGGAAAATTCCAACCACACCGGAGACGAAGAATACAACTACTTTATCGCCGTTCTGTTTCCTGCGGAACAGCTTAAAATTCTTCCTTACAACAGAGTGGTTTTTGATTTGTTCGGCAATTCGGAAGAAGAGTTTCTAAAGAAAGTATCCGAAAACTTTGTCGTTTCGGATACGGATTCACCGACGCCTCACAGCGTTAGAAATATTAAAATGTATTTATCCGGAAAATGGTATTCCCTTACTCCGAATGAAAATGTGAAAAAAGCCGATACCGTCGGAGGGAATTTGGACGTCAGTATTCTTCAAGAATATTTGCTTCATCCTGTCCTTGGCATCGGAGATCCGAGAACGGACAACAGAATTGATTTTATCGGCGGAATAAGAGGAACCGAAGAATTGGAAAGATTAGTTGACAGCGGCAAAGCCAAAGTCGCTTTCTCCATGTTCCCCGTTTCCGTTGACGATTTAATCAACATCTCCAATGCAGGAGAAACAATGCCGCCCAAATCGACTTGGTTCGAACCGAAGTTAAGAGACGGTTTATTAATTCATGAAATTTAGCGAGGTACAAAAATGGAAAAACGCGTTTATAATTTTAATGCCGGTCCGGCGGTCCTTCCCGAAGATGTCTTGGAACAGGCACAGAAGGACTTCATGATTTATCCGGGAGCGGGAATGTCGGTAATGGAAATGAGCCACCGCTCTAAAGAATTTGATAAAATTATCAATGAAGCAAAAGCCGACTTAAAAACTTTGCTTGAAATCCCCGACAACTATCACATACTATTCCTACAGGGCGGAGCAACGCTTCAATTTTCAATGGTCCCTTTGAATCTTATGCCTCCGGCGAACAAAGCCGATTATATCGTAACCGGTTCCTGGTCGAAAAAAGCGGTCAAAGAAGCAAAGAGAGTCGGGAGCGTTAACATCGCGGCATCTACCGAAGATGATAATTTTACAAGAATCCCTAAACAGGATGAACTTAAACTCGATCCGGAAGCCTCCTACGTTCACTTCACATCAAACAATACAATTTTCGGAACAGAGTTCAAAACCGAACCGGAAGTCGGGAATGTTCCCCTTGTGTGCGATACTTCATCGGATATGCTTCACAAAAAAATCGATGTTTCAAAATACGCCCTCATTTATGCAGGCGCTCAAAAAAATATGGGACCCTCCGGAGTTACTCTTGTGATTATCAGAGACGATATGCTTTCCCGTTCTTCGGATGAACTCCATACATATTTAAACTACACAACGCACACGGCAAAAGCTTCTCTTTATAACACTCCCAATACTTGGGGAATTTATATGATCGGCTTGGTTTACAAATGGCTGTTGAATAACGGCGGACTCGATGCAATGTACAAACGCAATTTGGAAAAAGCCGGCATTCTTTACGATGCAATAGACAACAGCGACGGATATTACCGCGGCACGGTAAACAAGGAAGACCGTTCGTTGATGAACGTTACGTTCCGTATGCCGAATGAAGATTTGGAAAAGAAGTTTATCGCCGAAGCCGCCGAAAACGGTTTTGTCGGCGTTAAAGGTCATCGTTCGGTCGGCGGTCTCAGGGCGTCAATCTACAATGCTTTCCCCGTTGAAGGCGTTAACGCATTTGTGGATTTTATGGACAAATTCAAAAAGAATAATTAACATAATATATTTTAAAGGCAATCTTTTTAGGATTGCCTTTTTTATTCAGGTTGAAAAATGCCAAACATTCAAATTTTCGGAACATTAAAAAATAACGATACAAAAAAAGCTATCCGTTTCTTTAAGGAAAGAGGGATAAAATTTCATATTATCGATTTACGCGAAAAGAACCTTGCAAAAGGGGAGCTTGAAAATATTGCCCGTAAAATTCCGTTGGAAGAACTCTTGGACAAGGATGGGAAAGAATATAAAAAAAGAAATCTCGCTTATATGAAGTTTAATATTGAAGAAGAAATCCTTGAAGATTCGCTTCTTGTAAAACATGCCG
>JALWEC010000197.1 GCA_027036655.1 Melioribacteraceae bacterium | reverse complement strand
AAGTTTATATGATCGATTTGAAACAGACTAAAATTAAAGAGCTTGATCTTTCTCGCAAGCTGAACGACGAGGAGATTGTGGATGCTCATTTTGCGGATTCCAAACTTTATGTCCTCACGCAAAATCAAATTCTGGTTTACTCCGTTTCAAAATGAAAAAAGTTCGTCTCTTAATTTTTCTACTGATAGTAATCTGGAATCTCGGAAATTTTATTCAAGCGCTGGCTTTGCTTAATCATAATTTTTTATTTGCCTTTCCTATCTTAAAACCGACTTACCACCTTGTTTGCCACCAGCAAGCGGATAAATTAATTCACGTTTTCGGGACTTCTACGTTACTCTGCGCGCGCTGTACGGGAATTTATCTCGGCGGTCTTTTCGGAGCTTTTGCGCTGATTTTTACCGGTAGAAAAATAAGTTTGCCGACAAAATATCTCCTCTATTCTTCTGTCCCGATGTTTTTGGATGTCGGTTTTGTAATGTTCGGCTTTTATTCATATTCAAAGCCGGTTGCGTTTTTAACGGGCTTGCTTTTAGGTTCGGTCGGAATTGTTTATCTTACCGAACTTATTGAAAAATTTTTATCTCAAAAAAGGAATTTTACAGAGTGAAAAGATTATATCCTGTGCTTATTGCCGGATTTTCAGCCGGAGTTTTTGAAATTGTGCCGATGGCAAAAAGTTTAAGTTGCTGCCTGATAATTCCCACCGCGGCTTTGTTTGCTCTTTATCTTGAGATGAAATCAACCGACAGAGCGGAGCCGTTTGATATTTCACTCGGAGTAAGATTCGGATTATTAACCGGAATTTTTGCCGCGCTATTCGGCGTTACGATTGAAACTATCGTTACTCTGATTACCAAAACAAACGATTTGGTCGAATCTTTTCCTCAAATGCAGCAGATGCTTGAAACTTTTCCCGTAGATAAAATGACTCGTTCGGAAGTTGTCGGTATGTTGGAAACGGTTGCCGAACAGATAAAAACCGTCGGGTTTGCTCCTTTATATACTTTTGCTTTGCTGGTTAATACTCTGATAGTAAATTCTATCTTCGGTATTATCGGCGGAATGATCGGAGTGAAATTGTTGAACAATAAATATTACGGCGGAAAATAAATTTCGGAACGGATTTTAGATAGCTTTTCTTAACCTGGTAATGTGCCACCTTACCCGCTTTTTGGTTGGAGGCGGACGATGAATCTTCCTCCAAGCATTTATACAATTTTGATTTTTTTGTTTCGAGACCTCAGCATAACCGAAATATCTCTAAGTTCGGTATAATTATCGCTTTGGAGATTCTTCACTCCGCTCCCAACCCCAAAACGGTCGGGGAAAGATTCGCCCGTTCAGAATGACAAATGTAGGATGTAAGCGAATGTATGTAAAGAGATTCTTTCGATAGTAAGACGGTGTTATGCAGAATGTTAAACTTGGATTAAGCTAAGCTGTTATTTGTCATTCCGAAGGGCGCCGTCAGAATATCACTAATAACAACCGGTGAAATGAAGAATCTCCTATTCTGCATTTTCACCAATCTTTATTTTGTGAACCTTTCTCAGCTAAAGCCAATTAAAATAGGACGCTGATGACACGGATTTGTTATGATTTACACGGATAAGAAATGAGAGATGCAAAACGAAAAATCCTATTATTCATCCAATAAAAAAATAGAAAGCAGATTACGCGAATTTACGCAGATGAGAATTTTCGGTTGAGAAACAAAATACGAAAAACGTAAGAAAAATTATCCAATCTCCCAGCTAACAACCAAGAACTAAGAACCAATGACCAAGAACCAATGACCAAGAACCAAGAACTAAGAACTAATGACCAATCCGTCAAGGCGGACTAATGACCGATTGTTCGATTTTTATCTTGGTTTTGTTGCCGTGTGTTATTTTAACCCCTTCCCTTGGAAAAACTCGATATATTTTCTGTCTTCTCCTTTAATATGGTTAAGAAGCCAATCCTTTAGAAAGTCCAGTAAATCATCCGAAAGAGTTGCGGAGCCGTCGTAATACGCTTCTTTGAAGTCGGTTACCTTGTCAACAAAACCGGAATGAGCGCGCTGATGTTTTTCTGTTTCAGGGTATCTGAACCTGATAAAATATTTCTCCTCGGTTGTGAAATGAACGAAGGAATAGTTAATAAGCTCATCTAAAATGGGGAGTAGAAAATTTTTGTCTCGTTCTTCTTTTTTTGCTTTATACAATTCGTTGATAATACGTATAAGCTGTTTATGCTGATCGTCTATCTCGTTTACTTTTACGCTTAAACTCTCGTTCCACTGAATAAAATCCATTTTTCACATTTCCAAAATTATTAATCATTCAAAGCTATTAAATATATTGGACATAAACTCTATTTTTTTATCCAAACCGATTTAATGTTTACAAATTCCTTAATTCCGTAATGAGATAGTTCCCTGCCATAGCCGGATCTTTTTGTGCCCCCGAAAGGCAATCTCGGATCGGATTTTACAAGACCGTTTAAAAATACGGCGCCTGCGTCAATTTCCTTCACAAGCTCTTTACCGTGATTTATATTTTTTGTCCAAAGCGAAGCGCCCAAACCGAATTCCGTATCGTTTGCAATTCGTATTGCGTCTTCTTCATCTTCGGCTTTAATTAATATTGCCGCCGGACCGAATAGCTCCTCTTCGTAAGCCGCCATTCCTTTTTTTACATTTGCGATTACGGTCGGAGCGTAATATGCGCCCTCTCTGTCCAATCTGCCGCCGCCGGTTAAAATTGTCGCTCCCTGTTTTACGCTTGTTTTAATTTGAGCGTCGAGTTCAAGCAGCAAATCTTCTCTCGCAATTGGTCCCAGATCCGTGGTTTCATCCATCGGGTCGCCGACTTTTATTTCTTCCATTCTCTTAACAAATTTTTCTTCAAACTCATCGGCAATTTCCTTTACGTAAATAAATCTTTTCGCGGCGATGCAGCTTTGCCCGTTATTGATTAGTCGCGCCGTTACTCCCGTTTTTACGGCTTCGTCAATGTCCGCATCCGCAAGCAGGATGAACGGATCGCTTCCGCCTAGTTCCAGAACGGTTTTTTTGATTTCCTTCCCCGCCAGCTCCGCTACTCTGCTTCCGGCAGGTTCGCTTCCGGTAAGTGTTGCAGCTTTTACTGCGGGGTGCTTAATTATTTTTTCAACGGGTTTGGAGCCAATCAAAAGCGTTCTAAATGTATTTTCGGGGAAACCGGCTTTATGAAATACCTCCTCGATTGCCAACGCCGACATCGGTACGTTGGACGCGTGTTTAAGTATGCCTACGTTCCCCGCCATTAGCGCGGGCGCGGCAAATCTGAAAACCTGCCAGAAAGGAAAGTTCCAGGGCATTACGGCAAGCACAATACCAATCGGATCGAAACGGACATAACTTTCGTCAGCGTCGGTGGCTATGATTTCCTTACTTAGAATCGCTTCGGCGTTGTCGGCGTAGTAGTCGCAGACCCAAGCGCATTTTTCCGCTTCGGCTTCAGCCTGCAGAATGGTTTTCCCCATCTCCATCGTCATTATTTCCGCATACTTACGCTTGTTTTCCCTTAAGACTTTGGCGGCGTTGTGCATTAAATGGCTTCTTGTGAGAAACGACGTTTTCTTCCATTCTTTAAATTCGCGGTTAACGTCCTCTATAATACTGAAGATTTTCTCTTCCGGAAATTCTTGAAATGACTTGATTAATTTTCCGTTTGCGGGGTTTATCGATTGGATTGCCATGGCGTCTCCTAATTTTCTTGAAATGATTATTTTAAATTATATAAAAAAAAGAAATTGGTAAAGAAGAGATTAAGGAATTTTTATTTAATTTTGTTTGCTATCGTTAAAAAGTATTATGAAATCTTTGCAAAACATAGAATTGTCATATTGAGTCCGCTAAGCTTGCCCCAACTGCTTTTTGTTGGTGGGAGGAATTCAGAATAACAAATGACTATTTAGCCTAATTCCAATTTGTCATTCTGAACGGAGGCGAAGCCGGAGTGAAGAATCTCCAAAATAAACACCTGCGCAAATTCCAACTCTGAGATTCTTCTTCCCGACTTTGTCGGGACTCAGAATAACATATTATTAGTTTTTGCGAAGCCATCTATAAATTTATAAAGGGAGATAAAATCAAAAGCTTAATAA
>JALWEC010000196.1 GCA_027036655.1 Melioribacteraceae bacterium | reverse complement strand
CGGCAAAAACTCTCGATGAATATTTTGAGATACTTGCCGAAGAAGGTTTGCACAAACGATTTGACGAAATCACAAAGGAAATCCGCGAGCGGTTTGATTATGAAATCGGCGTTATTAAGTCGATGGGATATTCCGGATATTTCTTGATTGTCCAGGATTTTATAAACGCTTCGAGGGAGCGCGGAATACCGGTCGGGCCCGGGCGAGGAAGCGCGGCGGGAAGCTTGGTGGCGTACGCGCTCGGAATTACGAATGTTAATCCGCTTGATTACGATTTGCTTTTTGAGCGGTTTTTGAATCCGGCGAGAAAATCAATGCCTGATATTGACGTTGATTTTGCCGATGATCAACGCGGCGAGGCAATTGAGTATGTAACTGAAAAATACGGCAGGGAATCCGTTTGCCAGATTGTTACATTCAACAGGTTATCTTCTCGCGCTGTATTAAAGGACGTTGCGCGAGTTCTACAGATTCCGATTCCCGTTGTTGAAAAAATCACAAAGTTTATTCCGACAAAGTTCGGTAAGGTTTATTCAATCGAAAAGGCGCTGGCGGAAGTGCCCGAACTTAAATGGGTTAACGAGTCGAAAGACGAGAAGATTAAGGAGCTGATTACTTATTCCAAAATCTTGGAAGGAATGAACCGCAACCTTTCCAAGCACGCTGCCGGCGTTGTTATTGCTCCGGAGGACGTCAGTAACTTTGTTCCCCTTGCTAAATACGGTCCGAACGGCGATGTGGTTACTCAGTACAACATGAAAGAACTGGAAGATCACGGACTGCTGAAGATGGATTTTCTCGGACTGCGGACGCTTTCTATAATCAGAGATACAATCGCATTAATTAAGCAGACGCACGGAATCGATTTGGACATCGATTCAATTCCGATTGACGACAAAAAGACCTTCGAGCTTTTCGGTAAAGGACAAACAACCGCCGTGTTCCAGTTTGAGTCGGCTCCGATGAGGGAATATCTGAAAAAATTAAAACCTTCCCGCCTGGAGGATTTGGTTGCTATGAACGCGCTTTACCGTCCGGGTCCAATGGAGAATATCGATTCCTTTATCAGAAGAAAACACGGAAAGGAAAAGATTGAATATCTGCATCCCGATCTTGAACCGATACTCGGCACCACTTACGGCTACATTGTTTACCAGGAGCAGGTGATACAGATAGCCAATAAAATAGCGGGTATGTCCCTTGCCGAAGCGGATATTCTCCGGCGCGCGATGGGGAAAAAGCAAGCTGAAGCTATGCTTGAGCAGAAAGCTAAGTTTGTGGAGAGCGCGGAGAAAAACGGCATCAAGAAAAAGATTGCGGAAAAGATTTTTGACGACATTAACAAATTTGCAAACTACGGGTTTAATAAAAGTCACGCCGTTGCCTACAGTTTGGTGGCTTACCAGACGGCTTATTTAAAAGCACATTTTCTTCCCGAGTTTCTGGCGGCTAACTTAACCAACGAAGTTTTAAACACCGACAAAATTGCGAGTTTTCTTGAAGATTGCCGTAAGCTGAAAGTTGAAGTCCTTCCGCCGAGCGTGAACAAGCCGTCGG
Source organism: Melioribacteraceae bacterium (assembly GCA_027036655.1). Lineage (GTDB taxonomy): Bacteria > Bacteroidota > Ignavibacteria > Ignavibacteriales > Melioribacteraceae > WGAL01. The sequence goes on along the minus strand of JALWEC010000196.1, from coordinate 2,589 downwards.
TTAAGTTCAGCGTTGATAACGGTAAAATTGTTTTCGGGATGTCGGCGATTAAAAATGTCGGGGAAAAAGCCGTAGTTGAAATCGAAAGAGCGAGAAAGGAGTACGGAAAAGATTTTACTACATTGTTCGAGTTCTGCAGTGCCGTCGATACTCACATAGTAAACAAGCGCGTTCTCGAAGGACTTACGCTTTCAGGCGCGTTTGATCAGATAGAAGGAAGTCGCGCCGAAATATTTTACAGTATCGAATCGGCGATTGACTTTGCTCAAAAGGTGCGGACGTTTAAGGAAAAGTTTGACGACGGGCTTTTCGGCGGCACCTCCGAAGTGGAAAATATTTCCGAGCCGGAGCTGGAAAAAGTTCGTCCGTGGGATAAAAGCGTCGAGCTGGAAAAGGAACGGGACGTTCTCGGTTTTTATTTAACGGGGCATCCGCTGCGGGATTTTGAAAAGGAATATTACGCTTTTTCAACTGTGCATCTCGGCGATCCTTCTACGTTTAAGAATGACGAGGAGCGTGTGCGCGTGTGCGTTGTGGTTACCGATTTGAAAACGAAAATCGACCGTTCGGGCAAAGAGATGGCGTTTATGAAGTTTGATGATTTGACCGGCTCGTGCGAGGCAATAATGTTCGGACGCGATTTCGCCAAGCATAAGGAAAAGATTGCAAAGGGAAATACGCTTCTTGCAATAGGCAAGATAGAAAGCAGCGGGGACAGCATTAAGCTTCAGATAGACGATGTTGTTCCTCTCGAGGAAGTTAAAAAGGAATTAACGAAGACCGTTGTCTTTAAGATAGATGCAAATCAGCACGATGCCGAAACTATAAAATCACTTAAAGATATTCTTGATAAACACCCCGGAAAAGCGGCGGCGCGAATTTTTGTGCTTGATAACAAATCAAAGCGGGAATTTGTAATTGAAGCCAGAGTAGCTCCTGAGGAAGAACTTTTTAATGCCGTTGAAGAACTGCTTGGGGATAATTCGATTTTGTTTGCTTTGAACTGATTAGTAGTAGTAAAAGGTATTGTGTAACTTAATAATTTGCTGTTCAAATTATAAGCAGTGGTTTCATTCTGAGTTCCCACCCCTGCGGGAGAAGAATCTCAAGATTTGGATTTGCAACGGTGCTGGTAAGGAGATTCTTCACTCCGCTTTGCTTCGTTCAGAATGACAAATTAGGAATTAAGCTAAACTGTACTATGTCATTCTGAGTGATAACGAAGAATCTCAAAATTATAATTTGCGCAAATGATAATTCCGTCTTTTTTCACATTTAGATTTTTGTTTGGTTAAATAAGAATAATTTTTAACTTAACAGTTCTAATATTTGAAAATTTAAGGAGATTCTATGAATAAGAAATGGGCTTTGATACTCGGGGCATCGAGCGGATTCGGAGGCGCAACCGCAATAAAATTAGCGGAAGCGGGATATGGCATAATAGGAATTCATTTGGACAGACAAGCCACTATGGCAAATGTTGACGCCATTAAGGAAAAGATAACCGGATTCGGAAGCGAAGCTTTGTTTTACAATATAAACGCCGCGGATGAAGAAAAACGCAACTCGGCGCTTGACGAAATAAAAGAAAGATTTTCCGAATCGGGAGAAAAAATAAATGTTCTAATGCACTCTTTGGCGTTCGGGACTTTAAAGGATTTTATCACTCCGGACGGCAAACCGGGAATTTCTCCGAAGCAAATGAATATGACTCTCGACGTTATGGCGCATTCGATAGTTTACTGGACGCAGGGAGTAGTCGTAAGAGATTTGTTCGCCGATAACGGACGCATTTTCGGTATGACAAGCTCCGGCTCGGTTGAGGTTATCCCGACTTACGGCGCGGTTTCTGCGGCTAAAGCTACGCTCGAATCTCATATCCGTCAGCTAGCGGTTGAGTTAGCCCATCGCGGGATCACCGCAAACGCAATAATGGCGGGCGTTACCGATACTCCTGCGTTGCGGAAAATACCCGGCAATGATATTTTGCTTGAAGGCGCGAGAGCTAAAAATCCGACCGGACGTTTAACTACTCCTGAGGATGTGGCGAACGCAATTGTTCTTTTAAGTGATGAACGAGCCTCGTTTATTACAGGCAATGTAATTCAGGTTGACGGCGGGGAATTGATTTCCGCTATTCGCCCGGTTTAAGTCCAACATTGTCATTCTGAGTCCCGCAGAAAGCGGGAAAGAATCTCAAGATTGGGATTTGCTATGGCGCTGGTTAGGAGATTCTTTCCGCCAAGGCGGATTCGCTTTGCTTCGTTCAGAATGACAGATGTAGGATGAGTTTTAAACTAAAAAAATAAAAAGGAAATAATATGGCTAAAATAGAATTTACGGATCAAAACTTTGAACAGGAAGTTCTAAAATCTGACGTGCCGGTTGTAATTGACTTCTGGGCAATCTGGTGCGGACCGTGTAAATTAATCGCTCCGATAATGGACGAACTTGCCGAAACATACGGGGGACGAGCTAAAATAGGCAAGCTTGACGTTGACGTAAACCAGCAAACCGCTATAAAATATGGGGTTCGCAGTATCCCGACCGTTTTGTTTTTTAAAGACGGCGAAGTTAAGGATATTGTTA
>JALWEC010000195.1 GCA_027036655.1 Melioribacteraceae bacterium | reverse complement strand
TAACTTCCTTAAACATGGTTTTTGCGCCGAATTTCTCGGCTTGTTTACGCATCGTATCCATTAATTCCGGACCTTGGATTCCTTTATCAAAGCCGGGATAATTTTCCACTTCGGTTGTGATTGTTAACTGTCCGCCCGGTTCCAAGCCTTCAAAAACCACCGGTTCAAATTCTGCTCGCGCCGCGTAGATTGCGGCTGTTAATCCGGCGGGTCCCGAACCTACTACTGCAATTTTTACTCGATTTTCTGCCATTTTATTCTCCTGTTCAATTTTATTTTTTCAATAGTTGTCTCGCGATAGTTAACCGAGTTGAATTTCGATATTTCAAATGCTTATTCGATAATTCATCGCTTATTACTTTTAAATTACAAAATTATAAATAGATATGATTATAAATTACTCCTTTGGTTTCACATTTTCTTTCTTTAAAAATTCGGCGTTTCTTCGCATTCCTTTTGCGCGAGCTCTTTTTATAGGACTATCCTCAAACAGCCGGTTAAATTGCCTGTTGCTCAGCTCCTCAAACATGTCGAGCGGCAACTCGGTTCCGCGCAGCGGCTTAAACCAACTTTTCTCTGTTTCTTTTGCAAATTTTTTGTTCCAAGGACAAACATCCTGACAGATGTCGCATCCGAAAAGCCATCCGTTAAATTTTCCGTTAAACTGCTGCGGAATCTCGCCTTTATTTTCGATAGTTAAATATGAGATGCATTTGTTGGAGTCGATTAATCCTTCTGAAATTATTGCTTCTGTCGGACAAGCGTTGATGCAAGCCGTACAAGTCCCGCATGAATTGGCCGCCGGAAGATTGTAGTCAAACTCAAAGTTGGTAATCATTGTCGCAAGAAAAATCCAGCTGCCGAATTTCTTCGAGATTACGTTGCCGTTTTTTCCCTCCCAGCCCAAACCGGCTTTCTCCGCCCAGACTCTATCCATCACCGGACCGGTATCGACGTAGCTTTTTGCATCAAAAGAGGAATCGCGAGAGCGGAGATAATCCTCTAATTGCTTCAGCATTTCCCACATCAGAAAATGGTAATCTTTTCCCCATGCGTATCTTGATATTTTCCCCGCGTCAGGTTTGTTTTCATGATTATATGGAGTGTAATAATTTACCCCGAATGAAATAACGCTTTTTGCGCCGGGAAGAACAAGGGAAACATCTTCCCGTTTATCTAAGCCGTGTTCCATATATTCCATTCCGGCTTGACGATTTTCTTCTAACCAATTTTTAAGAAGAATAACTTCTCGCGTTAGCTTTTCGGCGGGGGCAAAACCGATTAAGTCGAAACCGAGTTCGTGCGCTTTATCTATTATTATTTCATTGGTGATTTTGGGCAAACAAATTTCCTATTAAAATTAATATTACATTTAAATATAATTAGTTACGGTTAAACGATACTTTTGAAAGTAAGTGGGGATAATCTCGAATCTAAGTTTTTCGAAATCGAAAATTTTGGATTTATTATAGCAAAGTTTGTTTATCTTCTGCAAAATGCGGGGGTAGGGCAAGCAGTGTTTTTTTGTTATTTTATTCTAATCGAAACTAATTCCCACTTAGGCGGACTACGCCACATAAAATCTTTTAACTTTTTCTACTGTTCGCCTTTTCTTATGTCTAGGCGGTTAATAAAACAAGCCGTTAGCCTTAGCCGAATTGCGAGTAAATAACAAGTGTCATTGTTATGTTAAAAGTCAATGGAAAAATCCACTGCTGAACGATTTTTATTAAAAATTAGAGTATCGCCGAACACTGCGAAGAAACAATACATTCGTAATTTCATACGAAGTTTACAATAACAGCAAAACGGTCGATACCGGAGAAAATTTGTATTTCCAAAGAACTAATTTCATATTCTGTTTAACCGCTTATTTTATAGTTGTTCATTTGTTCGTCGCTACAACAAAATCCGTAACATATGGCTTTTTCCGTATCAAAACGTGGCGTATTTGTTTAATGTTTTTTTGTGATTCTTATAATCGCTTTCTGAGTTCTTATTGAAATTCGCGAATAGCAGATAGAACACGGATAACACGGAAAAACAAGATTTTCACGGATATACGACGAAGGCGGACGAATAACTATTGACCAATGACCAATGACCAATAAGTTCTCTCTTTTTCAATTATATTCCAGTAAAAACCTTTTTATTTATCTTAAATGTTTATAATTTTAAAACTACAATGAAAAAAGATAAGTATCTCTACTTTTGCTACTTTTTTATTAAATCTATTAAATCAGAGGTGTCAAATGGCAACAAATAAAATCATCTGGACAAAGACCGACGAAGCTCCGTTACTCGCTTCATATTCCCTGCTTCCGATAGTTAAAGCTTTTACAAAAGGTACCGGAATTGAAATCGAAACCAAAGATATTTCTCTTGCCGGAAGAGTTATAGCGAACTTCCCGGAAAGATTGCCGGAAGATAAGCAAGTTCCCGATTACCTTGCCGAATTGGGGAAAATTGTTAAAACTCCCGATGCAAACGTAATTAAATTACCTAACATCAGCGCTTCGATTCCACAGTTGAGCGCGACAATTAAAGAGTTGCAATCTAAAGGTTACGATATTCCCGATTACCCCGAAGAACCGAAAAACGACGAAGAAAAAGAACTTCAGAAAAGATTTGCTAAGAATCTCGGCTCGGCGGTTAATCCCGTTTTACGCGAAGGGAATTCCGACAGACGCCCCGCCGCCGCAGTTAAAAACTTTGCCAAGAAAAATCCGCATAAAATGATGAAGCCGTGGCCCGAATCAGGCTCCAAAACACGCGTCGCTCATATGAACGATAACGATTTTTACGGCAACGAAGTTTCCGTTACAATGGATAAAGAAACCGACGTTAAGTTTGTTTTTGAAAATGCCAACGGCGAAGAAACCGTTTTGAAAGATAAACTCCACCTCCTCGAAGGAGAAGTTTTGGACGCAACCGTTATGAACGTTGCCGCTCTCAGAAAGTTTTACGCCGAGCAGATTGAAGAAGCCAAAAAGGACGACGTTCTTCTTTCGCTTCATCTTAAAGCGACAATGATGAAAATTTCCGATCCGATTATGTTCGGACATGCGGTTTCGGTTTACTTTAAGGACGCTTTGGATAAACACGCCGAAACGCTTAAAGAGATAGGTGCCAATGTTAATAACGGATTGGCGGATATTCTGAAAAAACTTGACAAACTCCCCGAAGATAAGAAAAATGAAATTATTGCCGATATTAACAAAGTTTATGAAACGCGTCCCGATTTGGCGATGGTAGGCGGCGGAAAAACAAATCTGCACGTACCCAACGATGTGATTATCGACGCTTCCATGCCGGTTGTTATCCGCGACGGCGGAAAAATGTGGAACAAAAACGACGAATTGCAGGATACGCTTGCAATGATTCCCGACAGAACTTATTCCACATTTTATCAGGTTGTAATTGAAGACGCGCAGAAAAACGGACAGTTTGACCCTTCCACTATGGGAAATGTTTCAAACGTCGGATTGATGGCGCAGAAAGCCGAAGAGTACGGTTCTCATGATAAAACATTCGAAGCTCCCGATTACGGAAAAATTAAAATCGTTGATTTTGAAGGCAATGTGGTTCTTGAAAGACCGGTTGAAAAAGGAGATATTTTCCGCGGATGCCAGGCGAAAGATATTCCGATTAAGGATTGGGTAGGATTGGCTGTTCGCCGCGCAAAAGCGACTGGTTCGCCCGCCATTTTCTGGCTTGACGAAAACAGAGCGCATGACGCGGAAATGATTAAGAAAGTAAAAAAATATCTGCCGGAACACGACACAACCGGATTGGATATTAGAATTATGGCTCCCGATGATGCAATGAGATTTACACTTGAGAGAGTCCGGAAAGGCTTGGACACGATTTCGGTTACCGGAAACGTGCTTCGTGATTACCTTACCGACTTGTTCCCGATTCTGGAACTCGGCACAAGCGCAAGAATGCTTTCAATCGTTCCTTTGCTCGCAGGCGGCGGATTGTTTGAAACAGGCGCGGGCGGTTCCGCTCCGAAACACGTTCAGCAGTTTTTGAAAGAAGGACATTTGCGCTGGGATTCCCTCGGCGAGTATTGCGCGCTTGTTCCTTCCTTTGAGATGATTGCCGAAAAAGATAAAAATGCAAAAGCCGCCGTTTTAGCGGAAACTTTGGATGTTGCGGTAGGCAAATATCTTGAAAACGGAAAAATGCCTTCCCGTAAGGTTAATGAAATAGATAACCGCGGGGCTACTTACTATCTCGCAACATATTGGGCTGAAGCGCTTGCCGCACAGGATAAGGACGCCGAACTGAAGGAGCGTTTTACAAAAGTCGCTGCGGATTTAAAAGAAAACGAGGAAAAAATAACTTCCGAATTGCTTGCAGCACAGGGTTCGCCGGTTGATATTGGCGGTTACTACCTGCCTGACGATAACCTGGCTGAAAAAGCAATGCGCCCGAGCGCAACATTAAACGCAATTATTGAAAATATGTAAAAGAAAGATTAAACAAATTATCGTTTACAAAGCTGTCGGGGATTTTTCCTCGACGGCTTTTTTTATTTCGTGAGACGGAAAAAACGTAAGACGCAAGACATAAAATCCAATTCCGTGTTGTCATTCTAATTCTCCGCCAAGCCGAATAGGAAGAAAAATCTTATAACCTCTAACTATACGGAATTTAGAGATATTTCGGACGGTTTACACTTTCACCCACAAACAAGAGGCAATTGGTATGAGTTTGGCAAACTCAATATGATAAATTTAGGTTTTTCGTAGGTCTCTATTAAGTTGTGCAATGCCTTCTCACAGCTTATTATCGCCGTAATGAATATTGTTCTCTTGCCCTGTTGACAACATTAATTTTATATCTATCTTTTTTATTCTTTTCTGATTTTATTTTTAGGAATTTAATTTTGGGATTATATTTGATACTTAAAAAAACGGCAGTAATATGAGCAAAACCAAAACAAAGTTTGTCTGCGCGGAATGCGGTTACGAATCTCCAACGTGGCTCGGTAAGTGTCCTTCTTGCGGGGAGTGGAATACTTTTGAGGAAGTTAAAGTTTTCCCTAAAAATACAAAACGGGATTCCCGCGGCAGGGCTGCGGATATGGAAATATTTACTCTTAACGGCGCGGTAACTTCGGAGAGCAGACGAATCTTAACCGGTATAAGCGAGTTTGACAGAGTGCTCGGCGGCGGATTAATGCCCGGCTCGATTGTGCTTATCGGTGGCGACCCCGGCATAGGAAAATCGACGCTAGTGATGCAGGCTTCGGCGCGCGTAAACTCGGAAGTCCTTTATGTTTCGGGGGAGGAATCTGTAAACCAGATTAATATTCGCGCCAAGCGTCTCGGGGTTCTCTCGGAAAACGTTAAACTTTTTGCTGAAACCGACTTCGAACTGATACTTGGGGCAATTGATAAAGTTAAGCCAAAAGTTGTAATCATCGATTCGATACAAACCGTTTACGACCCGAATTACGAAAATGCACCGGGGACGGTTACGCAAGTCCGCGAAGTTACGGCGCGTTTGATGCAGCTTTCTAAAACGACGGGAATCGTTACAATAATTATCGGACATGTAACAAAGGATGGATTTATCGCTGGACCGAAAATTCTTGAACATATTGTTGACACGGTTCTGCAATTCGAAGGAGAAAAAAATCACGCGTACAGAATTTTGAGAGCGCAGAAAAACCGGTTCGGCAACACAAATGAAATCGGCGTTTTTGAAATGGCGGAAACGGGGCTGAAGGAAGTTCAGAATCCAAGCAAGATTTTTCTTGATCAAAGGGAAACCGAAACGCCGGGCTCGGTCATAACGGCAAGTCTCGAAGGAACGCGCGCCGTTTTGCTTGAAGTTCAAGCTCTTGCAACTCCGACCAATTACGGAAATCCGCAAAGGATTTCAACCGGATTTGATTACCGGAGATTGTCGATTTTACTTGCCGTACTGGAAAAGCGCGCGAGGTTGAGAGTCGGGACGCACAACGTTTTCCTCAATATTGCGGGCGGACTTAAGATAGTTGAGCCTGCGATTGATTTGGCTGTGTGCGTTGCGGTCGCTTCAAGTCTATATAACAAAGCCGTTGACGGCGAGGCGGTTTTTATCGGCGAGGTCGGGCTTGGAGGCGAGGTCAGAACAGTAAGCCAAATAGAAAAGCGAATTGCCGAAGCGCAAAAACTGGGCTTTACCAAAATTTTTCTTCCGAACGGAAATATGAAAAGTCTGAAAGGAAAGAAGGTTGAAAATGTTGTTCCCGTAAAAAATATTAACGATGTTTTTAACGGCTTGTTTTAATGCTATTTTTGAGAATAAATATTTTTACTTCTGTCGCTCGGCATTCGGAAAGAACCGGCGCGGAATAATTTAAAGGAAAAAAGATGGAAAAGATTAAAATAAAATTTCAGAGAATTAATGAAAAATTTAGCGAGATTCCCCTTCCCAAGTATGAAACATCGGGGAGCGCGGGAATGGATATTCGCGCAGCGCTGGATGAACCCTTTACGCTGAAAGCGGGCGCGGTCGGTTTGGTCCCGACCGGTTTAAGGGTTGAAATTCCGGAAGGGTACGAAATACAAGTCCGTCCCCGGAGCGGCTTGGCGTTAAATCATGGAATCGGTTTGCTTAATTCTCCCGGCACGATTGACTCCGATTACAGGGGCGAAATTAAAATCATTATGTTTAATTATGGCAAAGAGGATTTCGTTATAAATAGCGGCGAACGGATTGCGCAGTTAATCGTCGGCAAAGTGTATCATGCGGATGTTGTCGATTCGGACGATCTTTCGGAAACAAAGCGAGGCGAAGGGGGATTCGGTCATACGGGGAAAGAATAGAAAAGAGCGGACTTTTCCTTCAAGTTCGACTAATTTACAATGTTTTTTTTCATCTTCAAGGAACGAATACTTTGAAGGTTGCGCTTTTGTTTTTTAACATAACCCTTCGCAGATCGACCGTCTCCCCGTAAAAATTCGGGGGAACCAATCTCCGCCTTAGACGGATTGAGAGTAAAAAACAAGCGACCGCAGTGAGTGTGGCAATCTCTAAAATTTTCAACCTCACCCGCTAAACCGAATTTTAACATTTAGCGACAGTGAGTTTATTGGTGAGTTCGCCAATGCGGAGCTTCCCCTACCTTCTGCGGTGTCGCAATGACGCTAATATTTAAAGAGCACATCGTTCAATTTAGCTGATTCACTAATAATTCTTAATTCTTCATTAAAGTCATTTTCCGATACAGAATTTATCAAAAATATTGTTTAGCATATCGTCGGTTGTTACAATACCGATAATTTCATTTAACGCTTCAAGAGACGCTCTTATATCGAGAGCGACAAACTCTTGAGAAAATCCTTTTGAAATTGTTTTTTTTGCGGATTCCAACGCTTCTTTAGAATTTTTCAGAGCGTTAAAATGCCTTATATTTGAAACGATTGCTGTCTTTTCAGTATATGATTTTGAATCAATCGCTCTACTCTTCATAGTTTGGAACAATTCTTTTATTCCTTTTCCCGTTTTTGCGGAAATATTTACATCGGCGAGAAAAGGACTTCTCTCAACTAAATCAATCTTATTCGAGACGATAATAATTTTATCCTTTTCCTTGATTTCCAAAAGCGATTCGTAAACATCCTTGTCAAAGCCCAATTGGGAATCGTTGAGAAAAATCACAAAATCAGATTGCTCAATCGCTTCACGGCTTCGCAGAACTCCTTCCTTTTCAATATCGTCTGCTGTCTCGCGTATTCCCGCCGTATCAAAAAGTCTGAAAAGATAGCCGTCTATTTTAATCTCTTCTCTAATCACGTCTCTTGTTGTTCCGGGAGTTTCGCTGACAATCGCGCGGGATTCCTTGAGCAAATAGTTCAACAGAGACGATTTCCCGACGTTCGGTTTTCCGACAATCGCAACATTTATTCCGTCCCTGATTATTCTTCCGAAATCATATGTTTCAAGCAATGCGTCTATATCTGAAATAACACTGTTCAGCTTGGATACAATTTTCTCATCCGGAATAAACTCCAAATCTTCTTCGGCAAAATCAAGCTCTAACTCCTCAAGCGAAAGAATATCTATCAAACTTTCTCTTAATGAATTTACTTTTTTTGAGAGCGCGCCGTTCAGCTGATTTCTCGCTCCGCGCAGCGACGCCTCCGTCCGAGCCGAAATAATTTCCGCCACGGCTTCCGCCTGCGCCAAGTCGATTCGTCCGTTCAAAAATGCCCGCTTCGTAAATTCCCCGGGCTCGGCTAATCTCGCTCCTGCAGAAACAAGTTCGGCAAGAATTTTTTCAACTATCAAAGGATTACCGTGAACGCTTATTTCAACGGAATCCTCTCCGGTGTATGAATGCGGTTCTCTGAAAACGGAAACGAGAACGTCGTCGATTGTTTTATTATTTCTATCTAATATCTTGCCGTAATGAATTGTGTTTGCAGCGGCGTCGGATAATAAAACTCTACCAGCAAAAATTTTATCTGCAATCTCGGCGCATCCATTTCCGCTCAGCCTGATAACTGAAATAGCTCCTTCGCCGGGCGGCGTCGCCAATGCGGCAATAATATCTTCGGAAAAAACTTGCATTACTTTTCGGGAGTTCCCTATAGTTTTGTTAAACTTAGTAATATACGGATTTTTAAGCTTATTTTCCACAACAAAATTAGAGCAAATATGGTGCGAATTACGAAAAATCGTGGCGTGAGTCCGCGAAGGCGATCATGACAGAATCGCGTCGATAAATCGGGACCAGTTTTTAATTTTTTCATTAAAAAGATTTTTCCATTATATTTATAATTATTTACAACAATCATAATTTGACGAATGAAATTACTTTCACCAACGAAAGAAAATTTAGAAACTGCCGCAAAGGCAATAAAATCGGGACTTCTAGTTGCCTTCCCGACGGAAACCGTTTACGGACTGGGAGCGGACGGATTTAACCCAACCGCTGTGGCAAAAATATATGAAGTAAAACAACGCCCTGAATTCCAATCGCTTTCGTTGATGCTTCCGGACAAGTCTTATATCAAAGAAGTCGCAGAGGTTGAAAACGAAAAAGCGATTTACTTAATTGAAAAATTTCTACCCGGACCACTGACGCTTGTTCTTCCCAAAAAGGAATCGGTGCCCGATATTGTAACAGGGGGAAAAGCTACGGTCGGAATACGGATTCCCGAAAACCTGATTGCGCTTGACTTGCTACACCTTGCCGGTATTCCCGTCGCCGCCCCAAGCGCCAATCTCTACGGAAAGTTAAGTCCGACTTCCGCCGAACACGTTGCGGAGCAGCTTGGGGAAAGCGTTGATTTTATTATCGACGGCGGCGAAACTCGCTTGGGTTTGGAATCTACGATAATTGAAATTGTGAATAATACGTTTACGCTTCTTCGAAATGGCGGAATTCCCGTTGAAGAAATTGAAAAAGCAATTGACGAAAAAATACTTCCGGCCCAAACAATATCCGCAAACAAAATTCCGGTTTTAAATAAAATTAAAACCGCGTTTATCGACGAAGTAAACTTGGATAATATCGAGAGAGAAAAAACAGGACTTCTGACATTTACCCGCAAAAACATCTACGGAAAATTCTCCGTTGTTAAACATCTCTCAAATGAAGGAAACCTTGAAGAAGCGGCGGTTAATTTATTTGTCGTTCTCCGTTCGTTCGAAAAAGAAGATATTGATTTGCTTCTTGTTGAAAAAATTCCGCAAGGAGGATTAGGCAGAGCTATTATGGATAGATTAAGAAAAATAACGGAGTAAAAAATGTTAGAGGGGAGAGTTAAAATATTCGTGCATTCGCGGCGAAAGAATAGGACACGGATGACGCGGATTTATTATGATTTACACTGATAATCCGCCAAGGCGGATTACAACTACGGATTTTTTATCCCGAAGGGATTACATATTAATAAATTATCGACTACATTCAGTTATTCGACCCCGTTGGGGTCGTATATGATTAATTATTCATTCTATTATAAATATTTGAATCCTTCGGATTCATTAATATGAGAAAAGCAATAAAAGCAGAACTAAAATTAAATCAATCTAATGTCGCTTAATTTAGATGACGGAGTTCTTGAAAAAAATATTTTCAACTAAGTTTGACTTTTTGCCTTTCCGGATCAATACAACGCTTATCTTTTTTTATCCCGAAGGGATTAGGATTTGCATAACCCAGTAATGTCATTCTGATCCCCGACAAAGTCGGGGAGAAGAATCTCATATCCGGCAATTTTCCCGGATTTAGAGATATTTCGGACAGCTTACACTCCGCCCCCGACGAAAAGCGGTCGGAGTAAACGTGGCGGACTCAATATGACAAATTTAGGTTATGCAAAGTATATTAAAAATGAACGCATTTTCAAAATTCTCTTTTTATCTTCTCGCCTAATATATTTATATTTGTTAATTCTCAAAATGACGTTGAAAAATTAATTGTGAATCTGAAAAAATTACTTTTATTAATTATTATTTTTACCGCCGTTTTATCGGCGCAGACCAAAACCGAACTGACAATTCGCTCCGGTAAAACAGCTCGCAAAATTACCGCGGATAAACACGGAGAACTCATCTTTCTATCCGCCGAAAAATTTGCGTCAGCCGTTAACGCCGGATATTACTTTAACGACAAAACAGGCAAAGCTGAAATCAAATTCCCGCGATTCTCTTTAACTTTTACAGGATGGAATCAATTTGTAGTTTTAAGGAAAAGAAACGGCAACACTTGGAGCGTTTATCAAATTCCCGTCTCAGCGAAACTGCGCGGCAAAGATATTCTCTTTCCTCTTCAATACTCGCTAAAACTACTTTCGCGCGCGGCTGAAAGAAAAATCGAGTTTAACAATAAGAAAAATATTCTGACTTTCGGCAAAAAGGAAAAAATAAAAACCGAGAAAGAATCCCGAAGCAATATTCCGGAAATAGTAAACGAGCATTCCCCTTACGACATATACGGAATATCAATCGAAGAAAAAACAAACGGCACTTTAATCCGGCTAAAATCAAACCGTTTTATCCGCAACGTCAGAAGCAACATTATCGGCGGCAAACTCATAATCTTTTTCCCCGCCGGTATTACGATAAATCCTAAAATCGGAAAAACGATAAACTCTCACGGATTAGTAAAAAAAGTTAAAGTTAAAACAGTCGGAGCAAATTCACAACTCGAGTTTTCATTAAAGCGGGGATACAAATCTTCCGAAGCGTTTAACGATGTTGATTCCCCCGATTTGCTGATAACAATTCAAAATGAAAATCTGAACAGCTTCAGCGACAAACTTAATAAGGAAAAGAAAAAGTGGCGGTTGGACACAATAATAATTGACGCCGGACACGGCGGAAAAGATAACGGAACTTCCGGACTTTACGGAACGCGTGAAAAAAAGATTAATCTTGCCATCGCTCTGAAACTGGGAAAATTGATAGAGAAAAACCTGAAAGGAGTAAAAGTTGTTTATACGAGAAAGACGGATAAATTTATCGAGCTTGATAAGCGCGGGCAAATAGCGAACGAAAACCACGGCGACCTTTTTATTTCGATTCACTGCAATTCGACTTTAAAAAAACCGAGTCCTGCGCGCGGCTTCGAGGTTTATCTACTCCGCCCCGGCAAAACAAAAGAGGCTATTAGAATTGCGGAATTTGAAAACAGCGTGATAAACATGGAAAATCATCCGGAAAAATATAAAAAGTTGACGGAGGAAAATTTTATTCTCGTAACAATGAAAAACTCCGCGAATATGCGCTACTCCGAACGCTTCTCCGACATCTTAAACTCGACATGGAAATCGGAGGTGGGCATTCCATCGCGCGGCGTAAAGCAGGCCGGATTTATAGTTCTTATCGGAGCTTCGATGCCGAGCGTTTTAATCGAAACCGGATATCTTTCAAACAGGCAGGACGCCAAATACTTAAAATCGAGGCGGGGTCAAAATCGCATCGCGCATGCAATATTCGACGCAATTCGTAAATACAAAGTTTATTATGACAAAATGTTTGAAAATATTAAAGAATAAAATCTTATTTTAAATTCATCAGAAAACGGAGATAAAAATGACAAACGCACAAAAATGGGTTCTCCTTTTTTTCGCCCTCTTTATTGTGTTCCTTGTAATTACATATATGTCGAATAAAGAAGAAGAAACTTATTCGAAAAATTATAATCAGGAAACCGCAACATCAGCCCAAAACAGCGAAACGGGATTATCAATATATAAAAGCGCGGGATGCGCTTCGTGCCACGGAGAACAGCTCGCGGGAACCGGCGACGGTCCGGCGCTTTTTAAATTATCTGAAAAATGGTCGAAAAAAGAACTGATTAATTTTTTGAGAAATCCGAGTGATTTTTCAAAAGATGATAGAATTGTAAAGTACAAGGAAAAATTCGGCAATTCCTTTATGCCGAGTTTCAACACGATTGACGCAAAAAAATTAGGTAAATTAGCGGAGTATTTGTTATCAAAATAATGTCGAAAAAAGAATTGCAGATTCGCGCCGGAATTGTGGGAAAATCAAAGGCGATAAACGACCTGCTTGACGTGGTTTTACAGGTTGCCCCTTCCGACGTAACCGTTTTGCTTCAGGGAGAAAGCGGCGTGGGAAAGGAAGTTTTTGCGCGCGCTATTCATCTTGCGAGCAAACGGGCGGAAAAAAAAATGGTAAGCGTAAACTGCGGCGCAATTCCGGAATCCCTTTTGGAAAGCGAACTTTTCGGTCATGTTAAAGGCTCTTACACCGGCGCGGTTAACGACAGAAAAGGTTATTTTGAAATAGCCGACGGCGGAACGCTTTTTCTCGATGAAATTGCCGAGATGCCTTTGATGACGCAAGTTAAGCTGCTTCGAGTACTTGAAACTCACGAGTTCATGCGAATCGGTTCGGAAAAAGTAACAAAAGTTGACGTTAGAATTATTGCCGCGGCAAATAAAGATTTGCAGCGCGAAGTGGAAAAGAAAAACTTTCGCAGCGATTTGTTTTTCAGATTAAAAGCCGTTACCCTTTATATTCCTCCTTTGCGAGAACGAAAGGAAGATATTATTCCTCTTGCCGAACATTTTATGATGGAGTTCGCTGAAAAAAATAAAACCCGTGTTCCTACTATC
>JALWEC010000194.1 GCA_027036655.1 Melioribacteraceae bacterium | reverse complement strand
TCTTCCGCCAAAAAACGGCGGAATCAGAGCGTCATTGCGAAGGAGGAGCTTGCGACGACTGCGGCAATCTCACTAGAAAACACGCAATTGCCGAATGTTCAAATGCGGTTTAACGAGTAAGGTTGAACACCGGTGAGATTGCCACGACAATCCACTATCGCGGATTGTCTCGCAATGACAATTCTTTTTTTTATTTAAGTGTCATTGCGAGGAGCGTAAGCGACGTGGCAATCTCCCACCGGACATTTGCGCAAATACTGATTTTTAGATTCTTCTTCCGCCAAAAAACGGCGGAATCAGAGCGTCATTGCGAAGGAGGAGCTTGCGACGACTGCGGCAATCTCACTAGAAAACACGCAATTGCCGAATGTTCAAATGCGGTTTAACGAGTAAGGTTGAATATTTAGGAGATACTCCGTCCGCTCGCAATGGCAGTACGTTCATTAATCTTAAACGTTACTGAGAAAAAATCTTGCGCTGACAAAATCTTTTGAAAGCTTTCTACTTTGCCGTTAAATATTCCGTTATTAATCTTACTCCAAAACCGGTTGCATATTTTTTAGTGTAAGAAGATAAATCATTCTTCAAAGCGGGTCCGGCAATATCAAGATGCGCCCAGTTTTTCTTCATATCATCGGAAAGGAAAAATTTAAGGAATTCCGCCGCCGTGATTGAGCCTGCCCATCTCCCTTTTGAAATATTTGAAATATCAGCCAAATCGCTCTTAAGCAAATCCTCATATTCCTTAGGCATAGGAAGTCGCCACACTTTCTCGTAAGTTTTTTCTCCGGAAGAATAAATTTTTCCAGCAAGTTCTTCATTGTCGGTAAACATTCCGGCAATCGATTCGCCCAACGCGACTAAACATGCGCCCGTAAGCGTAGCGAAATCTATAATTTTATTCGGTTTCAGTTTTTCCGCAAACTCCAAAGCGTCGGCAAGGATCAGTCTTCCTTCGGCGTCGGTATTGCCGACCTCAATTGTTTTACCCGATGCGGTGTGAATAATATCTCCCGGCTTGTAAGCGCTTCCGGAAATAACGTTTTCCACAACAGGAATAACTCCGTAAAGTTCCTGAGCGAACTTAATCTTATCCGCGGCGTAAAAGATTCCAACCACAGCCGCCGCTCCCGCCATATCTCCTTTCATTTCAACCATTCCGGAAGTCGGTTTAATCGATAATCCTCCCGCGTCATACATTACGCCTTTTCCTACAAGCGCAATTTTATCTTTAACTTTTCCCTTAGGTTTATAATGAAGTTTTACAAGAACCGGCGGATGAACGCTTGCCTGCCCTACGGAAAGAAGCGCATTCATATTTTTCTTTTTAAGCGCCGCTTCGGTCAGTACTTCAACTTTAACATCTGAGCCGGTAAAAGCTTTTCTTACGCGCTTTACAAACTCCTGCGGATAAAGCGTATTGGCAGGTTCATTTACCAAATCCCTTGAAAAATAAACGGCTTCAGCAATTCCTTGAGCTTTTTTAATCGCGCTTTTTGCAACTGCAATTTTATCCGTTCTCAAAATGCATCTTACTTTTCTTGCTTTTTTCTTTTCCGATTTATACTCATCGAAAGTGTAGTTGCCTAAAAGCAGACCTTCCGCTACCGACTGAAGAAGATATTCGTGCGAACCGAAAATGGCATTCAGTTTTTTGCAGTCGGGAATGTTAACTACCAAATCATCAAAATCATCTTTAATATTTGAGATAACGGAAGCCGTATCGTTTCGGAAAAAGTCGGTTGTAATCTTATCATAATCAACTTTCTTCAAAATATATTTTTGCGTTTTATTCTCATAAAAGATTACGGAAAAATCGTCGTCTTTTCCATCAAGAAATCTCTTTGCGGAAACATTGGTTTTGGGAATATTCAGGTAACTTAAAAATTCATTCGCATAAAACTTAAAATCTTTGTCAGCGATAAAATAATTAACGTAAACTAATGATTTATTTTTAGGCTCATAATTTTTGGCGGCTGTAAAAGTGATGTTGTATATCATACGATTTCTCCTAAATGTAGTGAAATTGAATACTCAAAATATTAAAATTGAACCAGTAAACAAAAATCAAGTTGAGATTTCATAGTACTATTTTTCTGAGACTAATTGAATTTTTTCAGATTAAACATAATGTAAAATTGAAGTTTTGAATTGCTTAATCATTCATATAAATTTTTAGATGCCTTTGCATAACCCCGCAATATGTCATTCTGCTCATCCGCCAAAGCGGAGCGGGAGAACCGATAAATGTACCAAATTTAGAGATATTTCGGGCGGCTTCCTACCTTTGCCCCCAACAAAAAACAGTTGGGGCAAGCTTGGCGAACTCAATATGACAAATTAAGTACCTTATCGGTAAAATTCGTGTTATTTGTGGCAAAATATTTTTCCAAATACTCTAAAGTCCCTTGTTGATAAGGGTTTCAGAGATTATTTATTTGTCAAACTTTTTCCAATTCTGTTTCCGGCTTATCCGGGTTGAGTTATGCAAAGGTTTCTTTTAAAGAATCCGGATTAAACTTTTCGGTTTTATTTTATTTAATTATCACTTTTTCTAACTATTTTTGGATTGGAAAATATTTACAGTCAGACTAAAACAATTTGAGGTTGATTATGCAAAAGATAGTTCCGGCAAAAAGAACCGAAGAAATTAAATACGCAGTGCGCGACATAGTCGTTCTCGCAAACGAAGTCGCAAAATCCGGTAAGGAAATGCTTTATCTGAATATCGGCGATCCCAATCTTTTTGATTTCGCTCCGCCGCGTGAAATGATTGAAGCGACTTACAAAGCAATGCTCGACAACAAAAACGGCTACGCTCCCTCATCCGGAATTCCCGCCGCACGCGAAGCAATAGAAGCCGAAGCGGAAAGAAAAGGAATTAAAAACATCCTCGATATTTTTGTAACCACAGGAGCAAGCGAAGCAATTGAACTGGCGCTTACCGCATTGGTAAACGAAGGAGATAATGTTTTAACTCCAACTCCCGGCTACCCGCTTTACACTGCCGTTGAAAGCAAACTGCAAAGCGTGGAAAATCCTTACTACCTTGATGAAGCAAACGGCTGGCAGCCCGATGTGGAAGATATTAAATCAAAAATTAATGAACGCACAAAAGCGATTATCGTTATTAACCCCAACAATCCGACCGGTTCAAACGCAAAAAAAGAAACGCTTCTTGAGATAATAAAAATTGCGAAAGAAAACAACATAGTGATTTTTGCCGATGAAATTTACGATAAACTCCTCTTTGACGGAAACGAACATATTTCATTGGCTTCGCTCGACAGTGAAGCGCCAATTATCACCTTCGGAGGTCTATCGAAAAATTATGTGGTTCCGGGTTTCAGAATCGGTTGGGGAGTTGTCAGCGGCGATTATAATATAATGAGCGAATATATCGAAGCGATAAACAAAATGCTTCGCGCAAGATTATCTGCAAACCATCCCGAGCAGTATGCAATTCCCGCAGCTCTTAACGGCGATAACGCTCATCTGATTCCGATGATGGAAAAACTCACTAGGCGCAGAGATTTAACCGTAGAAATGCTGAACGCAATCGACGGAATAACCTGCGTAAAACCGGAAGGCGCTTTCTACGCTTTCCCGAGTCTTGATATTAAAAACGAAGATTCGCATTTCGTAGCGGAGTTGATAAAAGAAACCGGCGTGGTTGTCGTACCGGGAAGCGGTTTCGGACAAGTCCCCGGGACTAAACATTTCCGCGTTGTTTTTCTGCCGCAGGAAGAAAAGCTGATTAAAGCTTATGAAAGTATCGGCAAATTTATGGAAAAGTATAAAGAGAAGTTTGAGAAGTAAAGAAAATCAGCGTAAGGTTTAGATTAAGATTTTTGGATTTCAGATAAACCGGGAAAAGTAATGTCTCAGCGCCTATTAAATTTTTACGGTTATTGCGAAAAAAGGAACTTGTAACAAAATAAGTTTCGGCTAAGCGGACAGTGTTCTTTAGCGTCATTGCGAAAAGCGAAGCCACACTCACTCCGTTTGCTCGCAATGACAATGTTTTTTGTTGGTTCGCAATAAGCCTCGGCAGACTGCTTGTATTCTATGCCGTTTTGTCCGTCTCGGGCGGAGTTGTTACCCGGAGCTAAATTCCGCTATAGAACGGAATTTTCAATTACACAAAACCTTAGAT
>JALWEC010000193.1 GCA_027036655.1 Melioribacteraceae bacterium | reverse complement strand
GGGTAACGTCAACCGACGGAATGACAGCTGAGTGGTATCGCTTTCCTTATGAACTATTGGAATCGGTTTCAAATAAAATTATCAGAAACGTAAAGGGAGTAAACAGAGTTGCGCTTGACATCAGCTCAAAACCTCCCGCAACAATCGAGTGGGAATAGATGAACGAGAATGAGTTAAAACTTCTTTCAGCCGAGCAGTACGAAGAAACCGGTCAGTTTCTTTTTGCCGTTCAGATTTATATGCAGCTGCTGCAATCAGGTTTTGAAGAACGGAGAATCACGCTGCGTTTGGCTCATCTTTATGAACAGATGAAACTGTTTGATAATGTTGAAGAACTTATCGATAACTATTTGAGCGAACATGAAAAGGACGAAGATTTACTGAAACTTTACGCGCAGTTTTTATTAAGAGTAAAGAAATTTGAAAAGGTCGTTGATTTATTAAGCGGAAAAGAAATTGAGAAGAAGACTTCCGAGTTTAACTATTACCTTGGTTTGGCTTCGTATGAAAGGGGAAATATCTCCGACGCCAAAAATTATTTTGTCGAATATATAAAACTTGTAAGTTCGGGCAAGTTCAGAAATCCCGCGCTTCTCGCGGCTTCGGAAATTTCAATAGCGCTGAAAGAGTATGAAACCGCTTTGGAATATCTTGAAGAACTTGAAAAATCGGTAAACGACGAATTGGGGCGGGTTTATTATTTGTTCGCAAAAGTCTATTTTGCCAAAGGAATGAATTATTACGCTCAGGATTTTATTTTGCGCTCGTTAAAACGGAATTATATTGCGGGGGACAGTTATTTGCTAGCCGGCAAAATTCATTTTGAAATTGAAGAATTTGAGAAGGCGGAAGAGTTCTTTTCAAATTCACTTAAAGATAATAAAAAGACGCCGGAAGTTTTTTCGTTTCTCGGTTTTATCAGCTTGAATAAAAATAATGTTCAAAAAGCGCAGGAGTTTATGACTATGGCGTTGGAAATTGATCCTTACGACGAATATGTGCTCGCGTTAAAACGGACTTTGTTAAATGAATAGGAGGTTGTAATTTCTAAAGTAAAGGAACTTCCGTTAGACGACAGACCGCGCGAAAAACTGTTACTGCGTGGCGAAAGTAACTTAACCGACGCCGAGCTTATTGCGATTTTGCTCAGAACCGGTACGAAAGGAAAATCCGCCGTTGAAATAGCTCAGGCGCTTTTATCCGAGTTTAAAAATCTTGCTGTAATTTCAAATCTCTCGGTTAACGATTTGAAGAAGATAAAAGGAATCGGCCCCGATAAAGCCGTAACTCTTATTAGCGCTTTTGAAGTCGCGAAAAGAGTTCAGATGCAGAGTAAATGGTATTCCGATAAGAAGATAAAATCTCCCGAGGATATTGCCGATATGCTTATTCCGTTGCTGAAAGACGAAACAAAGGAAAAGTTTTTAATCGCTTGTTTGAATAAAGCAAATAAATTGATTAAATTAGAGGAGATTTCTGTAGGAACAATTGATTCAAGCATTGTTCATCCGCGTGAAGTTTTTAAAGCCGCAATTGAAAATTTGTCGTCAAGCATTATTTTAGTCCACAATCATCCGAGCGGAAATCTGACACCGAGTAACGCAGATATAAAGGTTACAAAACAGCTTGTTGAAGTGGGAACAATGATGGAAATTCCGGTGTTTGACCATATTATTATTGCGGGAAATAAATTTTTTAGTTTTGTTGAAGAAAAAATATTATAATTAGTCGCTTGTTTTTTGCAAATATGAAATCACGCTTTTTTAACTAATAATCTTAACTCTAGGAGGAAAAATATGTCCAAATCAAAAAAAGCGCTTAACATTGCTCTTGTTGCATTGTTCTTAGGCTCGGGAATCGGTTTTACCGGTTGCAGCGGTGTAAGCGAAGAAGAAATGGCTCAGTTGGAAGCTTTGAAATCCGAGGTTAGCGCCTTGGAAAATCAAGTTACCGATTTAAAGAGCGAAAAGGCAAAGCTGGAAAGAGACATTGCCGAAAGAAAAGCAAATCTCGAAAAATGCAACCAGCATAAAGAGCAGTTAAAATCAAACTTAAACAAATTAAATAAGTAAAGGAGGAGACAATGTTGAAATTCAGAACATTAATAGTTGCCGCTTTTGTACTTGTCTTTTCCTTTAGCCTTTACGCACAAGAAAAAAAGGAAATGACATCCGACGAATGGCAGGCGGAAGTTAAAAGACTAACTGAGAAAAAAGTTGCTTTGAACGGTGAAATTGCTCAGTTGAAAGAAGAAGTTGCCACTTTGAAAAAACAATTCAACGCATTGCAGGACCCTGCCGAATGCCAGAAAGAAGTATTGGCTTTGGTTGATGCGCAGAAGGCTGACGTTGCCGCTTTCGGAAAGAAAGTTGATATGTTGGAAGCCCAGATTGACGCTCGTTCCGGCGATAAAGCAGATTTGGAAGCGGCGTTAAAGGATTTACAGGAAAATCGTTTAAGCGCATGTCCGGCTTACTTTGATAAAGTTCATAACCTTTTACAGAGAAAATTGGATGCATGGATTGTTAAACCGAAAGAGATTCTTTACACGGTAGTTAAAGGGGATTGCCTCTGGAACATCGCCAAAAAAGACAACATTTACGGAAACGGTTTTGCATGGCCCAAAATTTATCATGCAAATAAAGATCAGATTAAAGATCCTAACTTGATTTATCCTAAGCAAGTATTTAAGGTGCCTAATCTCACCGAACAAGAGAAAGCAAAATATGATAAATTAAGAAGAAACTACAAACCGGCTCCGGTTAAATAAATAATTAAATCGGGAGGCAACTGATGTTTGTCTCCCGATTTTTATATTATGACAGATACAATAGAAAAAAAGTTTTTATTAGAAGAAGTAGATTTAATTTCCTTCCTTGGGATTAACGATTCCAATCTTAAACCAATTGAAGATTCATTTTCTTCATTTATCAGCGTTCGCGGAAATCAAGTTTTTGTGCGGGGAGTAGAAGGCGAAGTAATTTTAATCGAAAAAGTGCTTCACGAAATGAAGTTTACTCTGAACACAACGGGTTTGCTTAAACCTGAAGACGTAATGACAATAATACGCCTGACTCGGTCCGGCGATGAGATAATCCGCGAGAGCGAATACAACGATATAATTCTTTACACGAAAAAAGACGTCATAAAAGTTAAAACCGAATCCCAGAAAAAGTATGTTAAAAAGGTTAAGGATAACGACATTATTTTTGCCGTTGGTCCGGCGGGAACCGGTAAAACATATCTTGCGGTTGCGTTTGCGGTTTCGGAACTTAAACGGGGGATGATAAGCCGTATTATCTTGGTGCGTCCGGCTGTTGAAGCTGGGGAAAGTCTGGGATTTTTGCCCGGAGATCTTAAAGAAAAAATTGATCCGTATCTTCGTCCTTTGTACGACGCGCTTCAGGATATGATTCCTTACGAGCAGCTGAAAAGCTATCTTGAAAAAGGAGTAATTGAAATTGTTCCGCTGGCATATATGCGGGGACGAACATTGAACAATGCTTTTGTAATTTTGGATGAAGCCCAGAACACGACCGAGATTCAGATGAAGATGTTTTTAACGAGACTCGGGACAAATTCCAAAGCGATAATTACCGGGGACATTACACAGATAGACTTGCCGACGAATAAAAGCAGCGGATTAATTCAGGTTATGCGTATTCTGCAGGGAATTGACGGCGTGGGATTTATGAATTTCAAAAAGGAAGATGTAATACGTCATCGTTTGGTTAAAGAGATTATTAACGCTTACGAAAAATTTGAAAACGGAAAAGGTTATTCTTCCCCAAAAAGATAATAACTTTTGGCAATTATCCAATTATCCGAGAATAAATAGAACGCTTATTCAAGGGTAAAAAGTGATGAGTTATGAGTAACGAGAAGGCTCCGACGACAATAATAAAAAGACTCTATGCGCGCGTCGTTGGATTGTCTCCGCAATCTCCGTGTTCTGCTCCGTAGGAGCTATACAAAACAAATAAGTTGGCGCGTACGCATTGAAGTGTCGCACCTACGGAGCTAATATAATTGCGCTCTTCTTTTTATTACAAAAGTAACGCTCCTACGGAGTTGTTCTCCTTATCTTCTGTCTCAACAGTTAAACCGTTTTACCAACATAAAAAAACTTAAAAGCAGCGCCTTTGTAGAGCGGATTGCTTAGTCC
>JALWEC010000192.1 GCA_027036655.1 Melioribacteraceae bacterium | reverse complement strand
ATGAACGAACAAATTCAGTCTGTGAGCGAAATAACAGACGAAATAAAATTCACCCTCGAAGAAAACTTTCGTCAGGTTAGCGTAATCGGAGAAATTTCGAACTTCACGGCGCATTACTCCGGACATTGGTACTTTACGCTGAAAGATTCCAACGCACAGATAAGCTGCACAATGTGGAAAAGCTATAACAGAGGAGTTTTCTTCAAACCTCAGGACGGAATGAAAGTTATCGTAACGGGGAGCGTAAATGTTTACCCGCCTCGCGGAAGTTACCAAATAAACACAAAAGTTATGACGCCCGCGGGCGAAGGCGAACTGCAAGCCGCTTTTGAGCGTTTGAAAAGAAGGCTCGCCGAAGAAGGACTTTTCAGAGAGGAATTGAAAAAGCCGATACCCCGTTTCCCCCGAAAAATCGGGATTGTTACCGCCGATGGCGCAGCCGCATTAAGGGATTTAATAAGCGTGGCTTCGAGACGATATCCGCTCGCCGAATTAATTCACGCTCCGGCTAAAGTACAGGGCGAAGGAGCAGCGGAAGAAATCGTCGCGGCAATTGAAAAACTGAACCGCTACGGAAAAGTTGACGTAATCATTGTAGCGAGAGGCGGCGGCTCCCTCGAAGACCTTTGGGCTTTCAACGAGGAGATTGTCGCACGCGCTATTTTCGCCTCAAAAATTCCGGTAATCAGCGGTGTCGGACACGAGGTTGATTTTACAATCGCGGACTTTGTTTCCGATTTACGCGCTCCCACGCCGACCGCCGCAATGGAATTGGCTACTCCCAACAGCGATGATATTTTTGCATATCTGGATGATTTTTTATATACTTCTCAGATTAAAATCAATGACTACTTAGATAGCAAGAAATCTACAATAGAACAAATATTAAGCTCTTACGGATTCCGGAAAAATATCGATTCCGTTTATAATCGCGTTCAGTACGTTGATAATTTATTTACCGGAATTAAAAATTCCGTAAACCGGAAAACACAAAATTGGAATTACAAAATCAATCTTGCAAACAAAACGATTGAAGCTGCAGACGTTAAGAAAAATCTAAAAAAAGGCTACTCGATTGTAAGGCAAAATGAGAAGATACTCAATTCGGCGAAGCGACTCTCGCCGGATAAAAACATTAATATTGAATTTTACGACGATAAAATAGAACTGGAAAAATGGCGACAAAAAAATTAAAATTTGAAGACGCGCTGGCGCGCTTGGAAGAAATTTCGTCTCTTCTTGAAGACGAGAACGTCCCCCTCGACGAAGTGTTAAAACTTTACGAAGAAGGAATTAAGCTGACTAAAATATGCCAGACAAAATTAAAAGAAGCCGAGCTTAAAATTAAAAAATTAGACGAAGAATTAGAAGATGATTAATAGAAAGGCAGAAATGAATAATCAAGAATCATACAAATATCTGT
Source organism: Melioribacteraceae bacterium (assembly GCA_027036655.1). Classification (GTDB taxonomy): domain Bacteria; phylum Bacteroidota; class Ignavibacteria; order Ignavibacteriales; family Melioribacteraceae; genus WGAL01. The sequence goes on along the minus strand of JALWEC010000192.1, from coordinate 2,744 downwards.
ATAAAATAGATAGTCCCGCCGATATCCGCTCGATGAGCAAAACCGAATTAGTTGAACTCGCCGACGAAATCAGAAGATTTCTGATCGATACGATCAGCCAAACAGGCGGACACTTTGCCGGAAGTCTTGGAGTCGTGGAGCTTACAATTGCGCTCCACAAAGTTTTTGACACTCCCAACGACTTAATTGTTTGGGATACGGGACATCAGGCTTATCCGCATAAAATACTTACCGGACGCCGTGACAAAATGCACACAATCCGCCAGTTTAACGGACTCAGCGGATTTCTGAAACGAAACGAAAGCGAATATGACACTTTCGGCGCCGGACACGCAGCCACTTCCCTTTCGGCGGCGCTCGGAATGGCGACGGCGGCGGACTTAAACAACGAGGATAAAAAAGTAATCGCCGTTATCGGCGACGGAGCAATGACAAACGGAATGGCGTACGAAGCGATGAACAATTCCGGAATGCTGAAGAAAAATTTAATCGTTGTTCTAAATGATAATCAAATGTCGATTTCCCCTAATGTCTGGCAAATCTCAAATTATTTTACGAATATCACGGCTCATCCCGAATACAACCGTTTCAAAGGCGCAATCTGGGAACTTACCGGAAAATTAGATCAATTCGGCGACCGTTTAAGAAAAACAGCGGCGCGTTTGGAGAGCGGAATCAAGTCAATTATTACTCCGGGAATGCTTTTTGAATCTCTCGGATTCCGTTACTTCGGACCTTTTAACGGACACAATCTGCCCAAGCTGATTCAGACTTTTGAAAATATCAAACAATATACCGGACCAATATTAGTCCATATCAACACAAAAAAAGGAAAGGGCTACAAACCCGCCGAAGATCACACAACGGCGTTTCACGGAATTTCTCCTTTTGATAAAATTACCGGTAAAACTCTTCCTAAAAAGCCGGGCGCTCCATCTTACACTTCGATTTTCGGAAATACTCTCGTTAAGCTGATGGAAGAAGATAAACGCCTTGTGGGTATTACCGCGGCAATGCCCGACGGAACGGGAATGAGCATCGTTCAGAAAGCGTTTCCGGAGAGGTATTTCGACGTCGGGATCGCGGAAGAACACGCGGTTACTTTCGCCGCCGGACTTGCGACTCAAAATATCAAACCGGTTGTCGCAATTTACTCCACGTTTATGCAACGGGCAATCGATCAGATTGTCCACGATATCGCGCTTCAGAAATTGAATGTTATTCTCGCTCTGGACAGAGGCGGACTTGTAGGCGCGGACGGTCCGACGCATCACGGAGTTTTTGATTTAACTTATTTAAGAATGATGCCTCACATGGTGGTAATGGCGCCAAAAGATGAAAACGAATTTCGCCACATGCTTTACACCGCCGACAAATATGAAGAAGGTCCGATTGCAATCCGCTACCCGCGCGGTTCGGGAGTGGGAGTTCCGCTTGACGATGAACTCCATACAATCAAAATTGGCGAAGCGGAAAAAATGTCGGAAGGGAAAGATGTCGCTTTACTCGCAGTCGGTTTAATGGTTAATTACGCCGAGAAAGCTATGAATATGCTGAGAGCGGAAAATATTTCCGCCGAACTTATAAATATGCGTTTCATAAAACCGTTAGATACCGAGACGCTCGATTACATCGCATCTAAATTCGACAAAGTTGTAGCGCTTGAAGAAAATTCCATAGTTGGCGGATTCGGAAGCGGAGTTATCGAATACTTTGAAGATAAAGGCTACAAGAACGAAGTTCTGAGAATCGGCTTGCCCGATGAATTTGTCGAGCATGGTACGCAGAAGGAACTTCACGAGTTACTGAAAATTGATCCGCATGGAATTAAAGAGCGAGTAACCTCTTTCCTTGCAAAAAAAGTGAGCAAAACAAAGGCGGGATAAATGGAGAAAACTAAAATAGGGATAATCGGCTTGGGGGGAATTGCCCAATTGGTTTACCTTCCCATAATCGGCAAACTTAAAACAGCTGAAATATCAGCCGTTGCCGACATTAAGAAAAATCAGCTTAAAAACGTTGCCGATAAATTTAACATCGGCGAACGCTATTCGGATTACCGCGAGCTTCTGAAAAAGAGCGATGTGGAAGCGGTTATTATTGCAACGCCGACAGATACTCACAAACAAATTGCGATTGACGCTCTGAACGCCGGCAAACACATTCTGATTGAAAAACCGGCTTCCCGCAATTACGACGAAGCTAAGGAAATAAAAGCCGCCGCCGTAAAGAATAATAAAATCGTAATGGTTGGGATGAACCTGCGTTTCCGCCCGGACGCGATGCTTCTTAAAAGTTTCCTCGGAAGCAAAGAGATCGGGGACGTCTATTATGTGCGCGCAAGCTGGGCAAGAAAACGAAGCACAACCAAAACTTGGAGTAACGAAACTTTGAAATCAGGCGGCGGAGCTTTAATGGACTTGGGACTTCTCCTCCTTGATTTGGGAATTTGGCTTCTTGATTATCCCGATATTACGCGCGCTTCGGTTACTAATTTTAATCACCGCACCAAAGACGTGGAAGATTCTTCCGCCGGATTTATCCGTTTCGGGAATGATTTGGCAATGAGCTTTGAAGTAAGCTGGTCTTTAACCGAGCAGAAAGATAAACTTATTCTTGATTTCTTCGGCACTCACGGTACGGCGCATCTTTTCCCGCTGAACGCTTACAAACTCCTCGGAGATGAAAAAGTTTACGTTTCGCCTCTTGGCAATTCACTTAATCCGCGTAATTTCTACAACAAA
>JALWEC010000191.1 GCA_027036655.1 Melioribacteraceae bacterium | reverse complement strand
TTTCGTCCAAACCGAGAAGTTTATTTACCTTTGCCAAACCGGCAAGAGCGTATCTGTTCTCGGGATTATTCTTTACAGCCCACTCGTACATTGCCTTCGCTTCTTTATCTTTCCCTTCAAGGAAAAGAACTTCCGCTAAGCCGGCGCACGCTTGGGATGATTCCGGATTGTTTTCCAAAGCCGTTTCAAAATGATTTTTTGCGCGGTCGTTTTTCCCGAGTGCAAGATAATTGAAGCCGATGAAGTTATTGATACTTGCTATTGTCGCCTCTTTCTCCTGATCTTCAAAAGTTTCCGAGATTAAACCTTCCGCTTCGAGCAATTTTTCAAGCGCGACCTCGTAGCTTTTCTTTTCAAAATCATCATAGGCGCTTTCGATTAAATTTTCAATCTTCTCCGTGTTCTTCTTAATTATCTCATCTTTAATGCCGAGAATCTTATTTACTTTTTCCAAACCTGCAATCGCCACTTTATTCCTCGGCTCGTTTTTCACAGCCCATTCGTACATAACTTTAGCATTTTCTTCCTGCTCAAGAAGATAGAAAATCTCACCGAGTCCGGCGCACGCCTGCGAACTATCCGGATTGAGCACAAGAGCTTTTTCAAAAGATTTTCTTGCGTCGTCCAACTCGTTTATTCCCAAATAACAGTATCCTTTAAAGTTGGAAATGCTTGCCAGCGAAAGTTTTTCCTCGCGGGAGGAAGGCATTTCGTCATACATATCTTCGGCTTTTTCCAACGCGGAAATTGCCGCTTCAAAATCCTTGGCTACAAATTTATTGTATGCTTCGGTCATCAAATCGGTAAAGGCTTTGCTGTTTTCAATATCGATACCGAGAAACAAAGTGTTATGATCGGCGGGAAGCCCAAGTATTTTATTAACCTTAGCCAAACCGGCTTTCGCAAAACTGTTTGCGCGGTTATTCTTAACTCCCCACTCAAACATAATTTTAGCTTCCTTGTCGTTCCCTTCAAGATAAAGAACTTCGCCCAAGCCGGAACAAGCCTGCGAGCTTTCCGCGTTTAATTCCAACGCGCCTTCAAACTCGTAGCGGGCGTTTTCAACATCGCCGAGAGACAAATAATTAAAGCCTTTAAAGTTTTTAACGCGTGAGATTATATCGTTAACTCCATCGCTTTCCAACGAGCGAAGCTCCCCTTCGAGCTGGTTAAGAACGGCAAGAGCGGAACTGAAGTCCTTGGCTTCAAACTTATCGTAAGCGTCATCCAATCTTGTATTTACTTCGGAAGCAACTTCGGTATTCGAGAAGAAATCGACAAGATTATGAACCGGCGACAACCCAAGCTCCTGATTAACCTTCGCCAATCCGACAAGCGCAAATTCATCGTGCGGATCAATCTGAAGCGCTTGTTCGTACATAACCTTAGCGTCCTGCTTCATTCCTTTTTTGTAGAAGTACTCCGCAAGTCCGACTAACGCCGGAACCGCTTTGGCATTATGCTCAAGCGCCGTTTCAAAAGCACCCCGCGCTCTTTCCAGATCTCCGTCGGCGAGGTAAATATTCCCTTTTAAGAGATAAGCCTCCTCTACATATCTGCTGTTAAGAGCCGAAAGCCGCTCCAACGCTTCGGAATACTTGTTGCTTAGGAAAAGATCGTAAGCCTCGTTGTAAATATTTTCAAAAGATAGCTCTTCCGCTTCGGGAGTTTCCTCCAAGTTTTCCAGCAGGGAGTTATGCCAATCGGGATAACCCAATTCTCTGTTAATATTAACTATCGCATTTCTTGCGCTTTCGTTTTCCGGATCGTTTTTGTAAGCCCATTCAAACATCGCCTTAGTGGCTTTCTTATCTTCAACGATGTAAAAAATCTGTCCTAATCCAAGACAAGCTTCGGCTGATTCCGGATTTTTTTTAAGCGCCGCTTCAAACGCTTCAAGCGCATAATCAACATCTTCTTGGTTAAGCGCAATTGTTCCGCGCAAAATATAAATGTCCTCGAGAGTGATATTTTTATCATTCGGGACAAAAGCTTCTTCCGCCTCCTTCAAGGCATTTTGCGCTTCGTCGTACTTGCCTATCTTATTCAGGTCGTACGCCGCGTTAAATAATTCGTAAAACGATTTCATTGCCCCTCCGCAATTATGATTTTGTTATTAAGTTATTTTTCAATTTATCTGTTTTCCTTTTGATTTCAATATCATCTCGCAGCTTCAATGATTGTTCATAAAAACCGAGAGCTTTTTCGTACTCTTCCTTCTCTTCAAAAATTACACCAAGCAAATTGTACGTTTCCGCATTTTTATCATCAATTTGAATAAACTTCAACAAATACTTTTCCGCCTTTTCAGATTGATTTAATAATTTAGCTATTTTTGAAGCCAACATCAACAAATCCGTTATTTTAACTCCTGAACTCTCATCAAAAGACTCAAGCGCCTTTTCCAAATTATGCAATGATTCTTCATATTTCCGAGAGTTTAATGCTCTGTTTGCGGAATTAACATAATCAACAAATGTCTTCCTAAGCGGGATGGCAATCTCACGCTCAAACGGCTTCTTCCCTTTAAGCCAAATATCATCAGGAGTCCCGCCCCATTTATTGATGAACTTCCTCTTATTTTCTTCGAGCAGCCGGGCATATTTTTCATTGCCTTCTGCGGTAAAACTTTTTGAGCCGTAATGATGAATAAAAACATCCAGCGCGATCACCGTCTTAAACCCGGCTAACTGTGCGCGCAGACAGTAATCATCGTCTTCATAGTTGCCGGGACTGAACCGCTCGTCAAGTCCGCCGATTTTTTCAACAACTCTCCATTTTATTAAAGTACATAAAAACGCCACGCGCGGAAATTCATATATTTTCCCTCTCATTTCGGTTTCTACTTTTCCCGCGAATTTTTGCATCTCGTCTATGGTTTTGTACTCGGCATTTTTAACAAGTTGAACGCCGCTAACTTTATTTGAAATAGTGCCTACAATTCCAATATTTGGTCGCGACTCCGCATGAACAATCATTTTACGGAGCCAGCCCTTAGTAACGACAATATCATTATTTGCTATCACGACATATTTCCCGTGCGCAGCTCTCAAACCTTGATTAATTGCTTTGGGAAAACCAAGATTTTCGTCGTTTCGGATTACCTTAACATTTTCTTTTTCATCAGAGAGTTTTTGCAAGGGAACGGCGGTTTTCTCATCACTGCCGTTATCTATAAGAATCAGCTCAAAATTCTCCTCTGTTTCCCGATATATACTTTCAATCGTTTCAAGCGTATATTCAATCTGGTTAAAAACGGGAATGATGATTGACGCGGTAACAGGCACGGATAAAAGAGGGTTAACATTTGTCGGGTTAAACCACTCCATCCCCCATAATTCCATCGAAGAGGGAACTCTTCCTTTTCCATAATATTTCTCTAATTTCCGATAAAGCTTATTGGCGCTTTCCTGAACAAGCTTTTCCGTTTTTTCTTTCTTTTCCGTTGCAAAACTTTTCTGTCCTTCATGATAGATAAACGTATCAAGAGCAACCTTTAATGTTCCTCCGTTTTCTCTAATTCTCCAACTCAGCTCAAGGTCATCGTTCCCCAAAAATAAGTCCTCGTCCAAAAGTCCGTATTCTTCAAAGAACGAGCGTTTAACAGCTATACAGAAACCTATCAACAAGTTGGTATCCGCAGATTTATATCGATTATTCTCCTCCAAAATAGTATTAATGGCGGACGCCGATAACTTAGCAGCTTCATCTTCGGGTAAATAGGCGAAAATATTCTGAAGTCCGGCGGCGTAATTGGAGAGAGGTCCGACCGCCATCACATTTTCATCTCTTAAATGGTACTCAAATTTCTCAAGCCAGTTTTGAGTAACTACAGTGTCGGGATTAAGAAGAACAATCATATTATTCCTGCTCTCTTTTATCCCCATATTTGTAGCTACAGTAAATCCTAAATTTTTATCGTTTTTCAAAAGTCTGAAATTATCGCGCCCTTCAATAAAGCGTTCGATAATTTCAACCGTATTATCCCTTGAATTATTATCGACAATTATTACTTCGTCCTCTCTTGTCATAAAATTCCCGACGGAGGATAAATTCTTAAGAATTTCCCCCGAAGAATTATAAGTAACAATGATGATTGAAGCCCGAACGCTTCTTGGCGGTTTGGGAATATATTTTGTTATTTGAGCTCCCGTTTCTCTCACCGAGT